>NZ_JBXWOX010000006.1:0-278354 GCF_059611125.1 Ruegeria sp. CDSB029 | reverse complement strand
AAACTCAAACAGAAATCGAACCAGAGCCTCCGTTACGAAAACGCCTCAGCTCTCCGAAAAACTCTGAAGACGGACACTTTAATCAATTCAATATAGTAGCGAAGTCTTTTGAAGAACTCTACTTTGGCCATCATTGCCTTCCAATGTGGTGTTTCTTCAATTGCATCGTTAAACCAGACGTTACGAATATCAGCCACTTTGTTTTGATTGCGCAAACCACTCCTGTTAAATGCGCCGATGCGAAACGCATCACTGACGGGCGCAGGAAGCCGATCTAAGATTTCTCCTGCTTCGTTTAAGCGTGTTTTGAGCCTAGCGAGGTCTTCCAGCACCTCTTTAGATGACCAGAACACGTCTAGTTCATGAGCTTGGTCGAAATTTAGGTAATGGGCCACCCAGCTATAGCTTTCGTCATCAAAGCGTTCGTACTTGTCAAAGTGCTTTCTCAGGAGGCGAATTAACTCCATATTGAATTCGCTGGGCCCACTATCAAACTCCTCTGGATCTGGCATATCCAATTCAGGTAAGTCGGAATCGACAGGCCAAATCCAATCCCGCTTAGACATTACAATCCACCGCGTTCCACCTTGTTCTGCGGGCCAATTCCCGACACACAGTATCCATCGCTGGTGTGAGGGCTTTCAGCGACGGCTTCACGTAGCGCTGACCGGTGATTGATAGCGGCGTGTGATTGAGAAGGCGTCCTACAATCTCTTCCAATATTCCAGCCTCCATGGCGACCGTCGCGAATGTCCGACGATGGGATTGAATGGACCATTGCATACGCTGGGGCCCCTTCAAATGGCCACTCGGTGACTTCGGAGAGGGGAAGACCCATTGGCGATGAAGGCCCCGTAAAGGAGCAAGTATCTCGTGATGCACTTGCGATATGGGGAGATCAAAACTGCGCCCGTTCTTGGTCATCGGCAAATGTATGTGATCTTCCTGCACGTTCTTCCATTCGAGCGTCAGTGCCTCGGTTTTGCGAAAGCCTGTGAACAAGAGTAATTCGTAGAATACCCTGTGGATCGGGTTGTAGAGCTCATCAACGGCCTCGCGCCATGCGTTCAAATCCTCAATTGTCGAGCCATTTGGTTGTTCCGCATACCACTCTATGGCCATCGTTGGGCTTTCCGGCAGATCATGTACCCGCCGCGCATGGTTCCAGACTGTCCGAAAGTACTTCAAAGTGTGATTTGCGGAGGACGGTGTCGCGGCCATTGACCCATGGCGCTGAACCACCATGGATTTTGTGATCTCATCCAGCGGCAGGCGTAGCCAATCTTTCAAATGAAGCTCGAACTGCTGTCGCAACCCGGACCGGTGGGCCTCAGACCGAAGCTTTGGACGTGCCAGATAAGTCTCCATAGCTGTCTCAAGAGTGGGAGCTCCAATCTGCAGCTGCCTGCCTGCTCCCCTGCCCCAGTCCAACGCAAAACCCAATGCAGTTTGTCGTGCGACGTCCGCAGAGATCAGTGGGCACCGCCCGATCAAAACCCGCCGGGTTTGCCCTCCAACATCTTTCTGGAAGTACCAGGTTTTGGACTGCTTGCCGACGAACAGAACGAGCCCTTTGACCTCGTTATCCCAGTGCTTGGCAGTGCCCTTTTTTGTCTGTGGAACCTTGCGGGCGAAGGTCTCTGTGAGTTTTGGCATTTTGTCAGTTTTTTGTCGGAAATGAATTAAAACTCAGGGAAACTCAAGGAAGGAGCAGAAATCAAATAAATACATATTATGAATAGTTTGGCAGCTGCAGGAATGCCTGGGAAACATATAACATCTGCTTGGAAGGCTGAGGTAATAGCCAGTATACGACGCCCGCTCAGCGCTGGTCGATTTAAGCGATGCGTCAGATGTCGTCAAGCGCAGTTCGAAGCCCGATTTCAAATTCGTCGACAAAAATTGACAGGCGATAGTCTGCATCCAGAAGACAGTCGTTCTGGCAGTTAAAGACAAACTCAAGACTGCGAGGGCAGCCATTCGCAACGGCTGAAATCGGCAGATATCTGGATCACCGAACCGTATTCAAAGACCGTTGGCGGGGCCAATCCGATCAGCTGAGCCGGATAAGAAGTGGCCGCCGCCAATGCGTCCTGCAACGGCACGCCGACTTGCTTGACCAGCACGCCTACGGCGGTGGTCAGGTCCAGGTCTGCGCCAGCCAGCGTTCCGTCCGCCAGTGTCAACCTGCCGTCGGTTCGCGTGATTTTACGGCCTTCAAGGGTGAATTCCGTTTGATCAGTACCCGCCACAGCCATCGCATCGCTGACCAGAAAGATTTGACCTGGCGCAGTTTTCGCAGCCCAGGCTGCGCGCATCGCGGCGGGGTGCACATGGACACCGTCGGCAATTAGCCCTGCAGACAGCGTTCCGCTGGCCAGCGCTGCGCCGACGAGGCCGGGTTCACGATTGCCCAACTGGCTCATCGCATTGAACAGATGGGTTACGCAACGCGCACCGGCGGCGGTATAGCTCTGGCAGGTCGCAAAATTTGCATCGCTGTGCCCGAGCGAGACAAGGATGCCAGCGTCGCTCATGGCGCGGACCTGCTGCTCGGAAACACCCTCCGGCGCGACAGTTACCTTGAGGCAAGGAAGTGCATTAGCCGCTTCTATCAGCGTGTCCAGATCCGATCGTTCCATCGGCCGTATCAAATTACCGTCGTGCGCCCCTTTCCGCGCGACCGACAAATGCGGTCCTTCCAAATGCAATCCGGTAACGCCCGGCACCTGTGCACGTACCGCGTCGATCGTCGCATCTATTGCTGCACGGGTTTTGGCGGGTTCGTCGGTGATCAGCGTAGGCAGTAGCGAAACCACACCCAATCGGCGATGGGCACCGGCAATTCTGCGGATCGTTTCGACCGACGGATCATCGTTGAACATAACACCATCACCGCCATTGACCTGCAGATCCACGTAACCGGGGCTGAGTATGTCGCCGTTCAGATCGACAACGTCCTTTTCCTGGGCGACCTCGGCGTCGGGCAAAACTTCCCCCGAACGCCCCTCGCGAAAAACAAGCGCGTGGTCGTGTAACAACCGGCTGCCGTCAAAGATTGGCCCGTTTCGAAAGATCACCTTGCGCTCTGTCATACCGTCTCGGTCACTTTCTTAAGGTGCCGCGGTGCGTCCGGGTCGATTCCCCGCGCACTGGCGACGGCCTCTACCATGCTGTAAAAAGACGTAATCGCCGTTATCGGGTCCGTGATCCAATGATCCGTTCGAACCACTGGCAGAGCCTGCGCACGCGATACTTTGGTGGTCGTCGCAAAAACCGCAGCACCTTTTTCGGCCAAGGCATCAGCCGCATCGGCAGTCGCCTGTTCGGCTGCATCATTGGCCGCGAACGAAATCACCGGAAACCCTTCTTCGACAATCGACACCGGGCCATGCAGCACTTCGGCCGCTGAATAGCTCTCGGCATGGATTTGGCATGTCTCTTTGATCTTCAATGCAGCTTCGTCAGAGATCGCATAAGAAGGCCCCCGACCAAGCGTAAACAAAGACCGCCCGCTGATTGTTTCGGCTGCAGACGACCAATCGCATTGGGCCGCTCGCGCCAGGTATTCGGGCAAGGATTGGATCGCCCCGATCAATTCAGCATCCTCTTTGACCTCGGCCAGCAACCATAGACCTGACACCAACGAGGTCACAAATGTCTTGGTTGCTGCGACGCTCAGTTCCGGCCCCGCGTGCAATGGCAGAACTGCATCCGCCACGTCGGCCAGGCGCGATTCCGAGTTGTTGGTCACCGCAATTGTCAGTGCGCCAGAGTTTCGCAAAGACCCTGTGAGGCCAACGATATCCGGGCTTTGGCCGGATTGCGAAATGGACAGGCAGACAGATCCTTTTGCCCTGAGATCCACCCCGTAAATCGAACTGACGGATGGCCCTACTGAGGCAACCGGTAATCCAAGAAGCAGTTCACTGGCATATTTCAAATAGCTGCAGGCATGGTCGGATGATCCCCGGGCGACCGAGATCAAAAAACGTGGATCCGTATCCCTTACGCTTTGCGCAGCTGCTCGGATATTGTCTGCCCCCGTGCTGAGCAATCTGTCGACGGCATCAGGGATCTCCAGAATTTCCTGACGCATTTTCGAGTTCTTTTCGGACATTTGATCCCGGTCCTTCCGGTTATAGGCGCAATTCAGCGACAAAGTCATAAGCGTCGCCGCGATAGAGCGACCGCGTCATCTCTGCGACCCGCCCGTTTTTCAAAAATGAGATACGCTCGATGTTCAGCCCCGCCGCACCTTCGGGCACCTCCAGCAGTTCCGCTTCTCGCGCGGCTAGATTCAGAGCCGATATCTTTTGCACCGCGCGCACCGGGCGGCGCCCCAGACCATCAAGCACTTCGTACAGAGACGTCGTGACTTCGATTGGGTTCGGCAGGATATCCAGTGGCAGCGCAGCACGTTCCAACGCCAGCGGACGCCCGTCCGCCTCGCGCAGGCGGTAAATGCGGGATATCTGCTCACCATCTGACAGATTCAGCGCAGTGACCTCTTCCGGGGTTGGCGCAAATACTCCGCGCTCCAACCACTTTGAAGTTGTCTCCATTCCTCGGCTCGACATATCTTCGGTGAACGAGGTCAGGTGTTTCAGCGATTGTTCAACCCTTTGAACACGTTCCCGAATGAAGGACCCTGACCCCTGACGCTGCTCGATTACACCTTCCTGCACCAGCTCCTGAATCGCCTTGCGCACGGTTACGCGGGATAGTTCCGTGATTTCTACCAGTTCCCGTTCAGATGGCAGCGATGAGTTCGGCGCAAGGACGCCCGTATCGATCCCCTCTTGCAACCTGCGCCGCAACTGCACGTAGCGGGGACCATTTTCCGGGGTCAGCCAAAGATCAGAGCGTAGGAATTCAGCAATGCTCATGCTGGACCTCCTTCGCCAAAGCCAGCGCCCCGGTCAACGGCTCGCCCGACGGAGGGCGTATCTCTGACTGCATGGCAGCAGGCAGATAGTCCGCATAATGCGGAGAGATGCCGCCGGTCAGGCAGATCGCGACTTCTGGCAGCCATCCGAGACGTGCCGCCATATCGGCGATGTAAGTAGCACCGGCCTGCATAATTTTTCTGGCGACGTCGTCTCCGGAAACTGCTGCAGCGGTAACCACCGGGGCCAACGCGCCGAACTCTGTCGGCGTCGCCCGTCCGGCAAATTCGACGATCCCAGCACTACCGCCAAAATCAACCAGCAATTTCTGTGTAAGATCGCTAGTGACCTGAATTCCATCCACGGAACTCAATGCTTCTGCCAATGCAAAACGACCAACCCATTGCGCGGATGCTTCATCCCCCAATACTGGCCCCCACCCCCCGGCAAACCGCATCACTCGATCCTTCTGCGAAGCAACAAAGGACCCCGTGCCACAATGGGCGATCAAGCCGTCTTGAGACCCGAGCGCACCCCGCAGCGCGGCTGGTCGATCATCTGAAACGCGTGCACACGTCAGGCCCAGCGCGCTCTGCACGCGACTGGCAATATGGTCATCTGTGACGCCAGCCAATCCGACAAAGGCGGGCAACTGAGTCAGGTCCGAGACACCTACAGCAAGTATTTGTGCAATCTGGGTGATCCCCGATTTCATCTGCAGGACGGACGCATCGAAATCTGTCGAGACATTGGCAGCCCCGGTCTCAACAGAATGGACAATACCAGCGACTTCACATGCAACCCTGCATCGGGTTCCGCCACCATCTATGGCCAGTACAGCGTTGCTCAGAGACTCAGTCATGACAATACCATTATAATACCTATTTGAATTTAGGAAGGCCAAAATAGGCCGATTTCTGCAGCTTTTCTTTGCTTTAATACAGAATACGTTGATTTCCGCTGAAAAAATAAAATTATGGACAAGTGGTATTGAATAGGTATTGTATTGGGAACCGCAAAGGGGGATTCTTTTGACGCTGCCGCCGACCGAACAACTGCATCCAGACGCCATCAAGCTGGACCCACAAGACCCTGTCGCTTCTGCTCGGGCGCTGGTTGAGGGTCAGATTGAAGCCGCGACCTCGGCACGGGGCGCATTGGACGCGATCGCGCGGGGCGGCAACGCCATGGCGCAGACCATCCGCGCGGGCGGCGTTTTACACTATGTGGCGGCTGGCTCATCCGGGTTGATGGCTGCTGCCGACGCGCAAGAGCTGGGCGGCACCTTTTCAATCCCCGCGAACCAGCTCCGTATACATATGGCAGGCGGCCTGCCGATCGGTGTCGAAATGCCCGGAGGCGCAGAAGACGAAGCCGACGGATTAGCAGACGCGCTTTCGACATTGCAACCGACGGATACAATCATCGCAGTGTCCGCAAGCGGATCGACGCCATACACCCTGACCGCCAGCAATATCGCACAGTCATTTGGCGCAACCGTTATCGGAATTGCCAATAACGCAGACAGCCCTTTGCTGGAAAGCGCAGATATCCCAATTCTTTTGGCGACGCCGCCGGAATTGATCTCGGGTTCGACGCGTATGGGTGCCGGAACAGCTCAAAAAATCGCTCTGAACATGCTGTCGTCACTTATGGCACTGCAACTTGGCCATGTTCACGGCGGCATGATGGTCAACCTGCGCGCCGACAACGACAAGTTGCGCGCGCGGGCGACGGGGATCGTCGCGCGGATCGCCAATGTTGATACGGAAAAAGCAAAACTCGCGCTGGACGCCGCGAACGGAGACGTGAAGCCGGCGGTGCTAATCGCTGCACGTGGCATATCACCCAAGGATGCCTCTGCTGTTCTTAACGCAAGCAACGGGGTTCTGAAATCCGCACTGGAACAAGATAAATAACTGCTAACCAACTGGGAGAACACGAATGAAACGCAATAGCCTGAAACTGGCCTTACTGGGCACGACCCTGATGGCTTCAAGCGCCTATGCCGAGGACGTCACGCTGATCATCGAAAGCTGGCGCAATGACGACCTGACCTTGTGGCAGGAGCAGATCATCCCGGCCTTCGAAGCCAAACACCCTGGGATCAAACTGCAGTTCACCCCGTCAGCTCCGGCGGAATACAACGCTGTGCTGAACTCGAAACTGGATGCAGGTTCGGCCGGTGATCTTATCACGTGCCGTCCGTTTGATGCGTCGCTGGCACTTTATGAGGCCGGGCATCTGACCGATCTGTCCTCGGTCGACGCGATGAGCAACTTCTCGGACGTGGCAAAATCGGCATGGCAGACGGATGACGGCTCGGCCAGTTTCTGCGTTCCGATGGCATCGGTGATCCACGGCTTCATCTACAACAAAGATGCGTTTGCCGAGCTTGGCATCGAAGTGCCGACCACCGAAGACGAGTTCTTTGCTGCCCTCGACAAGATCAAGGAAGACGGCACTTACATCCCAATGGCGATGGGCACCAACGATCAGTGGGAAGCCGCCACAATGGGCTACAACAACATCGGCCCAAACTATTGGAAAGGTGAAGAAGGTCGCCAGGCTCTGATTGCAGGTGAACAGAAACTGACGGACGAAGCCTGGACTGCACCCTATGCAACGTTGGCCCGTTGGGGACAGTATCTTGGTGACGGGTACGAGGCGCAGACCTATCCGGACAGCCAGAACATTTTCACCCTGGGCCGGGCCGCTATCTACCCTGCCGGATCGTGGGAAATCGCTGGCTTCAACACACAAGCCGACTTTGAGATGGGCGCATTCAAGCCGCCAGTCCAAAACGCAGGCGACACCTGCTATATCTCTGACCACACGGATATCGGCATCGGCATGAACGCCGCCACCGAACACCCCGAAGCGGCCGAAACATTCCTGGCGTGGGTCGCAAGCCCCGAGTTTGCCGAAATCTTTGGCAACGCCGTTCCGGGCTTCTTCCCGCTGTCCAACACACCAGTCGAACTGCAGGACCCGCTGGCCAAGGAGTTCGTCGGTTGGCGTGATGAGTGTGAATCGACCATCCGTTCGACATACCAGATCCTGTCGCGCGGCACGCCGAACTTAGAGAACGAGACCTGGGGCGCGTCGGTTGCTGCAATCAAAGGCGCAAACAGCCCTGAGGAATTGGGCGCAGACCTGCAAAAGGGCCTGTCCTCCTGGTACGCTCCGCACCAGTAAGCGCTGATCTGACACATACCCGGGCGGCGGTGATCGCCCGGGTATCCCCGACACCCCATTGAAAGCAGTCCCATGAACCGCCCCCGCTTCCGCTGGCATATCCTTGTGTTTCTTGCACCGGCCGTTCTTGTCTACACGGCGGTCATGATCTTCCCTCTGTTCAACACATTGCGACTGGCGCTTTACTCCGAAGTCGATCAGAGCCGCGTCTTCGTTGGATTGCAGAACTTTCAAACCCTATTCTTTGATCCGATCTGGTCGGAACAGTTTTGGAATGCATTAGGCAACAACTTCTGGTTCTTCCTGATCCACATGCTGGTTCAAAACCCAATTGGGATTGCTCTGGCCGCCTTACTCAGCCACCCGCGCCTGCGATTTGCCGCGCTGTACCGGTCGGCAATCTTCATTCCCACGATCCTGAGCTTTGTGATTGTCGGGTTTGCCTGGAAACTGATCCTCTCACCGATCTGGGGCATCGCGCCATCGATGCTGGACGCCGTCGGGCTCAAGTCGCTGTTTGCGCCCTGGTTGGGAAAAGAAGAATACGCGCTGACCACGCTGGCCTTGATCTCGGTTTGGCAGTTCGTCGGTATCCCGATGATGCTGATCTATGCCGCACTACTGACCATCCCGGAAGAAATACTTGAGGCTGGCGAGATCGATGGGATCACCGGAACTTCAGCTTTCTGGAAGATCAAACTACCGCTGATCCTGCCCTCAATCGGCATCATCTCGATCCTGACATTCGTGGGCAATTTCAACGCATTCGACCTAATCTATGCGTCACAAGGCGCGCTGGCAGGGCCTGATTTCTCGACCGATATCCTTGGTACGTTTATGTACCGCACGTTCTTCGGCTTCCAATTGCAACTGGGCGACCCGCATATGGGCTCGGCAATCGCCGGAGCGATGTTTGCCATCATCCTTGTGGGCGTTTGCATTTATCTTTTCGGCATCCAGACCCGGATGCGTCGGTATCAACTCTGAGGGCATCACGATGAACAAAGCACGTCATAACTCCCTCAACATGGTCGCGATGCACGGCGCGCTGATCCTGTACACTCTGATCGCCCTGTTCCCGGTCTTTGTTATCTTGATCAACAGCTTCAAATCCCGCCGGGCAATCTTTCGCGAGCCACTGGCCCTGCCCAACGCAGATAGCTTTTCGATGATCGGCTATGAGACGGTAATGAAGCAGGGGGATTTCTTCCTCTATTTCCAGAACTCGATGATCGTCACCGTCGCGTCGCTGTTTTTTGTTCTCTTGTTCGGCGCGATGGCTGCGTATGCGCTGTCGGAATACCAGTTCAAGGGCAACATGGTGATGGGACTGTACCTTGCGCTGGGAATCATGATCCCGATCCGCATCGGCACTGTCGCGATCCTTGAGATGATGGTGGCGACCGGGTTGGTGAACACGCTTTGGGCGCTGATCCTGGTTTATACGGCGCAGGGGTTACCACTGGCCGTCTTCATCCTGTCCGAATTCATGAGACAAGTCAGTGATGACCTGAAAAACGCCGGGCGCATCGATGGGCTGTCCGAATACACTATTTTCTTCCGGCTGGTTCTTCCACTTGTCCGTCCCGCCATGGCAACGGTAGCAGTATTCAACATGATCCCGATCTGGAACGATCTGTGGTTCCCACTGATCCTCGCTCCGGCGGAAGAGACCAAGACGTTAACGCTGGGCAGCCAAGTGTTCATCGGTCAGTTCGTGACGGACTGGAACGCGGTCCTTTCGGCCCTGTCGATGGCGATCCTGCCGGTGCTGATCCTATACGTCATCTTCTCGCGCCAGCTGATCCGCGGCATCACCTCCGGAGCAGTCAAATGACCCGCGTTCTGATTGCAGGCCTTGGCAACATGGGGCTCAGCCACGCGTTGGCCCATCACCACCACCCTGACGCGCAGATCGTTGGCTTGGTGAACCGGTCTGGTCGTGTGGATCATCCAGACCTTGCTGGCTATCCAGCATATTCGGATTTCGCAATGGCGCTGGCCGAGACAAAACCCGGTCTGGTAGTGGTCGCCACCTACTCGGATAGCCATGCCGATTTTGCCTGTGCGGCGATGGAGGCCGGCGCGCATGTGTTCGTCGAAAAACCACTCGCCACCAATGTCACCGACGCGCGGCGTGTGGTCGAGACTGCCACACGGCTGAAACGCAAACTGGTGGTTGGGTATATCCTGCGCCACCACCCCTCTTGGGTGCGGTTGATCGACGAGGCGCGCAATCTTGGCGGGCCCTACGTGTTCCGGCTGAATTTGAACCAGCAGTCGTCAGGCGCGGAATGGGAAACGCATAAGGCACTGATGCAGACCACTTCGCCCATCGTCGATTGTGGCGTGCACTACGTCGATGTGATGTGCCAGATCACCGATGCGAAGCCTGTCCGCGTGCATGGCATGGGTTTGCGCCTGTCAGATGAGATCGCTGAAGATATGTACAATTACGGCCAGTTTCAGGTGGTCTTTGACGACAGCTCTGTCGGCTGGTACGAGGCCGGATGGGGCCCGATGATGTCGGAAACCGCGTTCTTCGTGAAAGATATCGTGTCGCCCAACGGGTCGGTCTCGATCACCGATGGGAACAAGGGTGCGTCTGCCGACATCGACGGCCATACCAAAGTCGGCGGCTTGCTGGTCCATACACCGCAAGGCGACCACACGATCGAGATGCCGGACGAACCCGGCCATCAAGACCTTTGTGATGCTGAGCAGGCTTATATGCTGCGCGCCATCGCCGAAGATATCGACCTGACCCGTCATATGAATGACGCCGTCCAATCGCTCGCCATTTGTCTGGCTGCGGATCAAAGCATCCGAACCGGCCAGCCCGTTTCCCTTGAGGAGCCCGCATCATGACCGCCCTGACGCTGAACAATGTGAACAAGTCCTTTGGCAACGTGCATGTCCTGAAAGACATCACGCTGGAGGTTGAAGAAGGCGAATTCGTCGTCTTCGTCGGCCCGTCGGGCTGTGGCAAGTCCACCCTGTTGCGCGTGATTGCGGGGCTAGAGGATGCATCGTCAGGTGAAATCAACATTGGCGGGCAGCAGGTCAATCTGGTGCCGCCCTCCAAGCGCGGGATCGCGATGGTGTTCCAAAGCTATGCGCTCTACCCTCACCTCAGCGTTCGGGGCAATATGACCCTTGCGCTGAAGCAGGAAAAGCAGCCCAAATCGGAAATCGAAGGCCGTGTCGCCAAAGCCAGCCGGATGCTGAACCTTGAACCGTATCTGGACCGGTTCCCCTCGGAATTGTCGGGCGGCCAACGCCAGCGTGTCGCCATCGGACGCGCCATCGTACGTGAACCGAAATTGTTCCTGTTTGATGAGCCGCTGTCCAATCTGGACGCCGCCCTGCGGATGAACACTCGGATCGAGATCGCCAATCTGCACCGTGCTCTGGATGCATCGATGATCTATGTGACCCATGATCAAACCGAAGCGATGACGCTGGCCGACAAGATCGTTGTGCTGCGCGATGGTCGGGTCGAGCAGATCGGTAGCCCGATGGAACTGTACAACAACCCCGCAAATCAATTCGTCGCCGGGTTCCTGGGCTCACCTTCCATGAACTTCCTGCCTGAAGCGTTAGTTCAAGAAAGCGGTCAGAACACGATCGGAATTCGCCCCGAGGACCTGTTCCTGTCAGATGACGGCCCGCTTGCCGCGCGTGTCAGCCATGTGGAAAAGTTGGGCGGGGACACCAATGTGATAGCCAAAGTTCAGGACCACGACGTCACAGCCCGTTTGTTTGGCCAGCATGCCATCGCCGAAGGTCAGGAGTTGCGATTCGGATATGCATCCGAGAAGGCCTATCGCTTTGACGAAGCAGGGCAGCGGCTGGCTTAAACCGGCATACTGCTGGCATCACGCAACCTGATCGTCACAACAACAGTTTTCCAAGATAACAAGCGCGGCTGGCAGAAAGCTTTGGTATGCTTTCGCCAGCCGATTGCTTTTTCTTGAGGGCCAAATGAAGCCATTAATAATGTTGTTAAGAACATGTCACAAAGTCGCCCTACATGCCTTTCATCGACTACTCTAAGACAGCCAGGAGCCATTCATGAAAGACGTTGATAACACCACCCTGTCCGCCGACGATTGGGACGAGCTGCATTTCCCCCGCCCCGAAGAAAACGATTTTGACCGCGTCGTCGAAAACGCCATCTCGCGCCGTGGGTTTCTGGCTGGCGTAGTGGCCTTTGGCTCGGGTGCCGGCGCAATGGGCACGGGCCTGCTGGGCTCAACTGCAGCACACGCTGTTACGGCCTCGCGCTTTGCCTTTACTCCGATTGCCGCACAGACTGACGGCACTGTTCACGTACCTGAAGGCTATGAGTGGAAGGTTATGACGCGCTGGGGCGACCCGCTGTTTTCCGATGCCGACGGCTATGACATCACCGATGGTGGCCCAGTTGAAAAATCGGACCGCATCTTCGGTGAAAACACCGACGGGATGGAGACATTCTCGTTCCAGGGCCACGAGTTGATCGCGATCAACCACGAATACCCGAACCGCAAGATCAACCTGCCCGCCGCGCAGGAAGGTTTTCCGGCCAACGCCGACGATGTTTTGAAGTTGCAGAACATTCAGGGTGTCACCGTGATGGAAATCACCGAAGGCCCCGATGGCTGGTCGGTCGTCAAGGACAGCCCTTTCAACCGTCGTATCCACCACAATACGCCGATGAAGATCGTTGGCCCGGCCGTAGGTCACGACCTGCTGAAAACTGAAGCTGATCCGACCGGAACCACGTCGCTAGGTACGATGAACAACTGTGGTGCGGGTAAAACTCCGTGGGGTACCTACCTGACCTGCGAAGAGAACTTTAACGGCTACTTCGGGTCTAGCGATGAAAACGCCACTTACGACCAAAAGGTTGCAGATGGCTTCAAGCGCTATGGTGTGAAGGCCGAAAGCTGGAACGGCTATGAACTGTTCGATGCTCGTTTCGATACGTCGAAAAACCCGAATGAACCGCACCGCGCGGGTTGGATCGTTGAAATCGACCCAACCAAGCCCGACAGCACACCGGTCAAGCACACCGGCCTGGGCCGTTTCAAGCACGAGAACGCTGAGGTCACTCTGGCCGCTGATGGCCGCGTCGTTGTGTACATGGGCGATGATGAGCGGGGCGAGTACCTGTACAAGTTCGTCTCGAACGGCACCTATCAGCCGGGTGGTGAAACCGAGAGTCTGCTGAACGATGGCACGCTTTATGTTGCCAAGTTCAATGACGACACGACAGGTGAGTGGCTGCCGCTCACACCAGAAACCACAGGTATGGATGCGGCTGAGATTTCCATCTTCACCCGCTTGGCGGCCTCAAAAGCTGGCGGCACCACGATGGACCGCCCCGAATGGGTGGCTTCCAGTCCAGTAGCGGTTGAGGCCTATTGCTGCCTGACCAACAACAAGAACCGTGGTGTTAAACCAAACGCAGGGGGTGATGACACTTCGGTCAATGCCGTCAACCCGCGTGAGGCCAACAAATACGGCCAGATCGTGCGCTGGCGCCCCGCAAATGACGATCATGCCGCCGAAGGGTTCGACTGGGACCTGTACGTCATGGCCGGTAACCCGACCGTGCACACAGATGATCGCGCCGGGTCAGCGAATGTGAACGACGGTAACCTGTTCAACTCGCCTGACGGAATGGTCATCGACTCGACCGGCCTGATCTGGATCCAGACGGACGGCAATGACGACAACGAGGGCGACTTCGAAGGCAACGGCAACAACCAGATGCTGGTTGGTGACCCGATCACCGGCGAGATCGCGCGTTTCATGACCGGTCCGAACGGCTGTGAGGTCACCGGTCTGGCCTGGTCCGGCGATCTGCGCACCATGTTCGTTGGCATTCAGCACCCCGGCAGCAACTGGCCGGACGGCGGCACGCCACGGTCGTCGGTTATCGCGATCAAGCGAACCGATAACGGTCTGGTCGGATAATCCCCACAAAGCCTAAACGCCCCCAACCTTGCGGTTTCGGGGGCGTTTTGTTTCAAATGTCCTCACCCGGTATGGCAAGTGGCCCACCCGGTGCCATGAGATGGCGCTCTGAAAGCCACGGGTTCAGCTCCAACGCCTGAGACAACGCTTCTCGCGCCTCGTCCATGCGCTGTAGTCCCATCAGGGTCAGCGCACGGCCACTGATCGCGGCGACGTGGTTGGGAGACAGCTCGATTGCCTTGTCCAAGTCAGGCAGCGCCGATTGAAAGTCCTGACGCAGATAGTGGGCAAAGGCCCGTTGGTTGTATCCTTCGGCATAAGACGGGCAGTACACGACCAGCTTGTCAAAATCTTCAATTGCGCCCAACAGGTCCCACGCATTTCGACGTGTCATGCCACGATCCAGAACAGCCTGCGCGCTTTCGTCAGGGGCATCGGTCCAGAACTCCCATAGCTGACCGGACAATGCACGGGCAGACTGTTCGGTTTCAGCGTCCTGTATCTGTTCCAGAACTGCCGATACATCCGCGGAATGGTCTGGCGCGACCGGACAATCCTGGGCATAGGCCGCAAAAACGGTCGCAGCATAGAAAATTGAGGCGTAAGCAATGCGTTTCATACGCCAATGGTGACGCGCGCAGGGCGTTCGTCAACCCATCGTGTCCAAGGCTCCAGACATCCCGGTCTCTTTCACAGCCTCCATCGCGACAAAGGTCGAGGTACTGGCGACATGTGGCAATGAGGAGATCTTTTCAGCCAGAACCGCGCGGTATTCCGACATCGACCCGGTGCGAATTTTCAGAAGATAGTCAAAATTCGACGCAATCATATGGGCTTGTTCGATCTCAGGCACTTTACGAACGGCGATGTTGAACTCTGATAAGGCTTTCTCGCGCGTGTCAGTCAATCGGACTTCGACAAAGGCTACGTGGTCCAAACCAAGGCGAATGGGGTCCAGCAAGGCACGATATCCGGTGATGATGCCATCGGCCTCAAGTCTCTTCACACGTGCTTGAGTTGGCGATTTTGAAAGCCCGATACGCCGCGCGAGATCAGCGATGGGGATCCGGCCGTCCTCGGCCAGAATCGCCAGAATTGATCTGTCGAACCGATCCAGCCCCGGAAAGTCTTTTTGCATCGCTCAAACCCCTGAAATCAGACCAATCGCCTAGCCGTAGATGAAACTAAGGCAATCGTCCCGCAAAATCGACACTATATTACTCAAAAGACCGGAGGACACATGTCACACAGCCTGCGCGCCCGAATTGATGCCAAAACCTATGCCGATCCGTCGGAAATTCTTGACGCGTTGATCGCGAATGCTGACCTGAGCGATGCCGACCGCGCCGCGATCTGCGCGTCCGCGGCGCAATTGGTGCGCGACATCCGATCCAGCACCTCACCCGGCATGATGGAGGTGTTCCTTGCCGAATACGGCCTGTCCACCGACGAAGGCATTGCGCTGATGTGCCTGGCCGAGGCGCTGCTGCGCGTTCCGGACGCTGACACGATCGACGCGCTGATTGAAGACAAGATCGCTCCGTCGGATTGGGGCAAGCATCTGGGTCGGTCTTCTTCGTCGCTGGTCAACGCGTCCACGTGGGCCCTGATGTTGACGGGCAAGGTGCTGGATGAAGACAACACCTCTCCGGTCGGTGTCTTGCGCGGTGCGATCAAACGGCTGGGCGAACCCGTAATCCGAACGGCCGTCGGGCGCGCGATGAAGGAAATGGGTCGCCAGTTTGTTTTAGGCGAGACCATCCAATCCGCCTTGGAGCGCGCCAGCGGCATGGAGGCTAAGGGCTACACCTATTCCTACGACATGCTGGGCGAAGCCGCGCGAACCGAAGCCGATGCCGCCCGCTATCACCTGTCCTACTCACGGGCGATTGCTGCAATCGCCGAAGCCTGCATTCACGACGATATCCGGGCCAATCCGGGGATTTCCGTCAAGTTGTCGGCACTCCATCCACGCTATGAGTTGGCGCAAGAAGCAGAAGTCATGGAAGAACTGGTGCCCCGGTTGCGGGCGTTGGCCCTTTTGGCCAAGGCGGCAGGCATGGGCCTGAATGTGGACGCTGAAGAAGCGGATCGCCTGTCCTTGTCTTTGCAGGTGATCGAGGCGGTGATGGCCGAACCGGCCCTGGATGGTTGGGGCGGCCTGGGTATCGTCGTTCAGGCTTATGGCCCGCGCGCCGGGATCGTGCTGGACACACTGTATGACATGGCTGGGCGTCACGATCGAAAGCTGATGGTTCGTTTAGTCAAAGGGGCCTACTGGGATACCGAGGTAAAACGAGCTCAGGTTGAAGGCATCGATGGCTTTCCCGTGTTCACCCGCAAGGCGGCCACGGACATTTCCTACATCTCGAATGCGCGCAAACTGCTGGGTATGACCGATCGAATTTACCCGCAATTTGCCACCCACAACGCCCATACGGTCAGTGCGATCCTTCACATGGCCGATGACCAGCCATTCGAGTTCCAGCGCCTGCATGGAATGGGCGAAAGCCTGCACCAGCTTGTCAAAGACCAAAACAACACACGGTGCCGGATCTATGCGCCGGTCGGGGCGCATCGGGACCTGCTGGCCTATCTGGTGCGGCGTCTGCTAGAGAACGGTGCAAACTCATCATTCGTAAACCAAATTGTAGACGAGAACGTACCACCGGAAGTGGTCGCCGCTGATCCGTTCCTGACCATTGTGGATCAGGCACGACCGCTGCCAACCGGGCCGGACCTGTTCCAACCGGAACGCGTCAATTCGAAGGGTTTCGACCTTCACCACACCCCGACTTTGGACAAGATCGACGCCGCGCGGGATGCTTTCCGGGCGCACCATTGGTATGCCCAGCCGCTGCTGTCCGGCGATGCAAGCCCGGAACAGGACCAACCGGTCACCAATCCGGCCCAACCACAGGATCGCCCGGGAGCTATCGCCCCCGCCAGCGCCGAGGATGTCGAGCTTGCCCTGAATTCCGCGGCACCGTGGCAGGCACCACCAGAAGAACGGTCGCGTATCTTGAATACTGCTGCCGATCTATATGAGGCTCATTTTGGCGAGCTTTTCGCCTTGCTCGCGCGCGAGGCAGGTAAGTCCCTGCCCGATGCCGTTGCCGAACTGCGTGAGGCGGTCGATTTCCTGCGCTACTACGCTGCGAACATTCCCGATGCGGAACCGGCAGGCGTTTTCACCTGCATTAGCCCTTGGAACTTCCCGCTCGCTATCTTCACAGGCCAGATTTCAGCGGCCTTGGCCACAGGCAACGCAGTTCTGGCCAAGCCCGCACCGCAAACGCCACTGATCTCGCATCGGGCCGTTCAATTGCTGCACGAGGCCGGAGTTCCCCGCGATGTGCTGCAATTATTGCCCGGCGGCCCATCCGTTGGCGCGGCGTTGACTTCTGACCCGCGCGTATCCGGCGTGGCTTTTACCGGATCGACGGCGACCGCGTTGAAAATACGCGCAGCCATGGCCGACAACCTGCGCCCCGGCACGCCTCTGATCGCCGAGACCGGCGGGTTGAACGCGATGATCGTGGACAGTACCGCCCTGCCTGAACAGGCCGTTCAGTCCATCATCGAAAGTGCGTTTCAATCTGCCGGGCAGCGATGTTCTGCCTTGCGGTGTCTCTATGTCCAGGAAGATATCGCCGACGATTTGCTGACAATGCTAACCGGTGCGATGCAGGTTCTGCAGGTCGGAGATCCTTGGTTGATCTCCACCGATTGCGGACCGGTTATTGACGAAACGGCGCGCCACGGCATCGCAGATCACGTCTCCAATGCCCGCGTCGAAGGCCGCGTTTTAAAGGACACGCCGATACCGGTGGAAGGGACATTCATCGCCCCAACACTTATTGAGATACCCGGCATTTCCGCACTGAAGCGTGAGATTTTTGGCCCTGTCCTGCATGTCGTTCGCTTCAAGGCATCTAAGATTGATCAGGTGATCGCCGACATTAACGCAACCGGGTACGGACTGACATTTGGTTTGCACACACGCATTGACGACCGGGTGCAACACATCACCGAAGCGGTGCATGCGGGCAATATCTACGTCAACCGCAACCAAATCGGCGCCATTGTGGGGTCTCAGCCATTTGGCGGTGAGGGGCTTTCGGGCACAGGCCCCAAGGCGGGTGGGCCGAACTACATGACGCGGTTCTGCGCCCCGGACCGGCAGCAGTCCGACGAACAATGGGAACACCCAATGAGCGAGCTTCCCGATGTTCAGGGTACGCCCGCGTCGGTGCAGACCCAATCCCTGCCCGGCCCGACAGGCGAATCCAACCGGTTGAGCGAATTCGCACGCCCGCCATTGCTGTGCATGGGACCCGGAACCGAGGCCGCGCGCGCGCAAGCCGACGCCGTTCAGGCGCTGGGTGGTACGGCCATTCAGGCCATCGGTTCGTTAGACTTGCATCGGCTGGAGAACGTGACCGGGATATCGGGCGTTCTTTGGTGGGGCGATGACGACACAGCGCGTGAGATCGAACGTCACCTCGCCCGTCGGGACGGCCCGATACTGCCGCTGATCCCCGGCCTTCCGGACCGCGCACGCGTTCTGGCCGAGCGTCACCTGTGCGTTGATACAACAGCCGCGGGCGGCAATGCCGCATTGCTTGGGGGTGCGGCGTAAGCATGCCTTGACGCTGGGCCGGGAAAAGCCCAGCGTCGCCTCATGTTTCCAATCCGCGACCATAACCCTTCGGGGCGAACACCCTATGTCGTCTATCTGCTGATGGCGGCCAATATCCTGATATTTCTCAGCTATGTGGGCATCATGAACGATGCTCGGCTGATCAATCAGCTGTACTACGACTATGCGATTATCCCGGCGCGGATCACTGACGGTTTTGCGTTTGAGACACTGGTGACCTCGATGTTCCTGCACGGAGGTTGGATGCATCTGGCCGGAAACATGCTGTTCCTGTGGATTTTCGGCGACAACCTCGAAGATGAAATGGGCCACCTGCCCTTTCTGTTGTTCTATACTGCAGCCGGGATCGGCGCGGGTCTGATCCATGTCTTCACGGCCCCGGGCTCGGTCGTGCCGACCATTGGGGCATCCGGTGCGATTGCAGGGGTTATGGGCGGTTACCTGCTGCTGTTCCCCAAGGCCCGCGTGGATATCCTGCTGATCCTCATTGTCTATTTCCGCATATTCACGATACCTGCCTTTGTCATGCTGGGGGTCTGGTTGGCTATGCAGTTCTTTGGCAGTCTGGCCAGCAACCCGGATGAAGGCGGGGTGGCCTATTGGGCGCATACGGGTGGGTTTTTCGTGGGTCTGATTTTGTGCATCCCAATCTGGCTGCGGCGCGGTGGCACTGATTTTTGGGGCCGCACGCACGGCCATCCGCCGCATCCTGAACACAAGTACAAGCTAACTCAGTCCCGTATTCCCCACGTACCACGCAAGTAGCAGGGACATCAGGGTTTCGGTATCTGGCCGCCGCTTAGGTGGGTGATTTCCCGCGCTGCGGCCAGAACCAATTCACCCAGTGCATGCGCACGATCCGCTCCGAACCGAGCGGTCGGACCCGATACCGAGATCCCTGCGCATGGCTCCCCCCGGTCATTGAAAATCGCCGAGCCGATACAGGACATGCCCTGATATCTTTCTTCTCGGTCATGCGACCAGCCGCGTGCGCGGGTATTGGCAAGATCCTGTTGTAGTCCGTCGCCCGGTATCTGCGTGTTCGCGGTGAATTCCACCGGATCAATCGCCGCTAGCGTTTTGGCCAACCCCATTTCGGTCATTGCTGCAAGGATCGCCTTGCCGGTGCCCGAGGCATACATCGGCGTTCGCGCCCCGGGCGGGAAAAAGGCGCGGATGGGATTCGGAGTTTCGACCTGACCGACAAAGACCACCTCGGACCCATCCGGCACCGCCAGGTTGGCGGTCTCACCGCTGTCCTGCATAAGACGTCTCAGAATTGGCCGCCCGATTTCAAGCACACTGTTGCGGCGCAGGAACGAGGCGCCGGTCCGGTACGCCTCGATCCCGATCATCCATTCCTGACGTTCGTCGTCAAAGGCCACAAAGCCGTGTTTCTGCAAGGTCACCAGAATGCGGTGCGTCGTGGCCGTCGGCACATCGATCTCGCGTGCCAGATCGCTGAGCGCTGCGCGTTCCAACCGAGCCACCGTGGTCAAAACGCCCAGCGCCCGATCCAGCGATTGCATGGTCCCGGCCGAGCTTTCCTTGAACAGGGATTTGGGCCTGCCACGCGGTCTTTTCTGATTGTCCATCGCCCTACTCCATTGCTCTACGCCAGATTATTTCTAAATCGTTCATTTTTGAGATCCAAAAATGAAAAACGAAAAACTGCATAAATACAGCGCGTTAAATATTTAATCGCAAAAATGAAAATATTTTTCAAGAAAATTGCACATCGTGAGGTTTTCCCGGACACTTACATCCAAAGCGGAGGAATAACAGATGTCCAACCAAAACCCGGTTTTCATACCCGGCCCAACCAACATCCCAGACCGGTTGCGTCTTGCCATGCAGGTTCAAACGCAGGATCACCGCGCACCGGATTTTGTCGAAACCTTTGCACCCGTTCTTGAGGACACGAAAAAGGTGTTCGGTACTACGACCGGCCAGATCGTGACCTTCCCAGCCAGCGGCACCGGTGGATGGGAAGCGGCCGTTACCAACACACTCAGCCCCGGCGACAAGGTTCTGGTCGCGCGCTACGGCGTGTTCAGCCATCGCTGGATAGACCTGTGCGAGCGTCACGGGCTGGACGTTCAGATCGTCGAATGTCCTTGGGGCACCGGCGCACCCGCTGATCAGTTTCAGGCCGCTTTGGCCGATGACAGCGCGCATGAAATCCGCGCTGTTCTGGTGACCCACAACGAAACAGCCACCGGGGTGCGTTCGGACATCGCAGCGGTTCGCCAAGCGATGGATTCGGAAAACCATCCCGCGATGCTGTTTGTCGACTGCGTCAGCTCTCTGGCTTCGATGCCGTTCGACTTTGACGCTTGGGGCGTCGATATCGCCGTGTCGGGGTCGCAAAAGGGATTCATGCTGGCGACCGGCATGGCAATTCTGTGCGTCAGCCCCAAGGCACAGGACGCGATGAAAAGCGCCAAGCTACCGCGCACCTTCTTTGACTTCGACGATATGATGGCGGCCAATGCATCGGGAGGGTTTCCCTATACACCACCGCTGCAACTGATCTACGGCATGCGCGAAAGCCTCAAGATGCTGTTCGAAGAAGGGCTTGAGAATGTTTATGCCCGGCATTTCCGACTGGCCGAAGGTGTACGCCGCGCCGTCGACGCCTGGGGGCTGAAACTAGTCGCGCAATCGCCCGATCTGTATTCTGACACTGTCAGCGCGATCTACGTGCCCGACGGGTTTGACAGCAATGTCCTGACTGACCACGCGTTCAATGCCTATGGCGTGTCTTTTGGTATTGGTTTGGGTCAGTTGAACGGTCAGGCGTTCCGCATCGGCCATCTGGGAAGTCTGACGGATGTGATGGTTCTGTCCGGCCTCAGCACAATCGAGATGGCGATGGCCGATCTGAACTATCCGATCACTTTGGGCAGCGGGGTCGCGGCGGCGCAGGATTATTATCGCACCGGCCCATCTGACCGTGCCCAGGCCGCAGCCTGAGGAGGATGGAATGCTGGATCACATCCCCGCAGCGGATCTGACGATCGAAGATATGCGCGCTGCGCATGAACGGATCAAACCCTTCATCCGGCGCACGCCGATCATGGAGTCGGATTATTTGAACGACCTGACCGGAGCGCAGCTGTTCTTTAAATGCGAGAACTTCCAAGAGGCTGGTGCGTTCAAAGTACGCGGTGCGAGCAATGCGGTTTTCGGCCTGAGTGATGATATGGCGACCAAGGGTGTTTGCACACACTCCAGTGGCAACCACGCTTTGTCCCTGTCTTATGCCGCCGGACGGCGGGGTATTCCCTGTAACGTGGTGATGCCGCGCACTGCGCCGCAAGCCAAGAAGGACGCCGTGCGCCGCTATGGAGGTACGATCACGGAGTGCGAGCCGTCAACCTCGTCCCGCGAGGCGACCTTTGCCGAAGTTCAAGCCAGAACAGGCGGAGAGTTCGTGCACCCCTATAACGACCCGCGCGTCATTGCGGGTCAGGCCACTTGCTCGGCCGAAATGTTGGAACAGACAGACGGAGTGGATGCGGTCATCGCCCCGATAGGAGGCGGGGGCATGGTCTCGGGCACGTGCCTGACTGTTTCGAACGTGGCCCCCGACACCGCGATCTATGCCGCCGAGCCAGAACAGGCGGACGACGCATACCGGTCCTTCAAAGCAGGTCACATCATCGCCGATGATGCGCCAAAAACGATCGCCGACGGGCTGCTGGTGCCGCTGAAAGAGAACACGTGGCACTTCGTGTCCCGAAATGTGACCGACATTTTCACCGCCTCTGACGACGAGATCATCGAAGCGATGAAGCTGACGTGGAAATACCTGCGCGTCGTGATGGAGCCGTCATCGGCCGTGCCTCTGGCAACCATACTCAAGAACCCGGACGTATTCCGCGGCAAGCGCGTCGGCGTGATCATCACCGGCGGCAATGTGGATCTGGACAAACTGCCCTGGCTGAAAGGGTAAGGAGGAACGACATGAACAAACCTGTAAACATCAAAGAGCTGGAAGTCGGGTTCGACATCCCCGCTGCCATCGGCATGGATGAAAGCGAAATCCAGACCCCTTGCCTGATCCTGGACCTTGATGCGCTGGAGCGGAACATCAAGAAGATGGGCGATTATGCGAAGGCCCAAGGTATGCGCCACCGCGTGCACGGCAAGATGCACAAGTCCGTCGACGTCGCCAAGCTGCAAGAGCAGCTCGGCGGTGCGGTTGGCGTCTGCTGTCAAAAGGTATCTGAGGCTGAGGTTTTCGCGCGGGGCGGCATCAAGGACGTTCTCGTGTCGAACCAGGTCCGTGATCCGGCCAAGATCGACCGGTTGGCGCAACTGCCCAAATTGGGCGCGCGCACTATTGTGTGCGTGGACGACATCGACAATGTCGCCGATTTGTCCAAAGCCGCTGTCGATCACGGCACGGAACTTGAAGTCTTTGTCGAAATTGACTGCGGTGCAGGTCGGTGCGGCGTGACCACGACCCAAGCCGTTGTCGATATCGCAAAAGCAGTCAGCGCTGCGCCAAACCTGAAGTTTACCGGCATTCAGGCCTATCAGGGCGCGATGCAGCACCTCGACACCTATGAGGCGCGCAAAGAGAAGCTGGATACAGCCATCGCCATGGTCAAAGACGCGGTTGACGGTTTGAAAGCCGAAGGCATCGACTGCGAGCTGGTTTCGGGCGGTGGAACAGGATCATACTACTTCGAGAGCAATTCAGGCGTTTACAACGAGTTGCAGTGCGGATCCTACGCTTTCATGGATGCGGATTATGGGCGCATTCTGGACGAGAACGGCAAGCGGATCGATCAGGGCGAATGGGAAAACGCGCTGTTCATTCTGACCAGCGTGATGAGCCATGCCAAGACTGACAAGGCCATCTGCGACGCCGGCCTCAAGGCGCAATCGGTCGATAGCGGCCTGCCCTTCATCTTTGGGCGCGACGATGTGGAATACCTCAAATGTTCGGACGAGCACGGTGTCATCGGCGACCCCGACGGCGTTTTGAAGGTGAACGACAAGCTTCGGCTTGTGCCCGGACATTGTGATCCCACCTGCAACGTCCACGATTGGTATGTCGGCGTGCGCGACGGCAAGGTCGAGGCTCTGTGGCCCGTGTCGGCCCGCGGAAAGGCTTATTGATGAGGGATGCTATGACCACGCAAGATGGCCTGCTGATTGTGGGCGAAGACCTATGCGAACAGCTGGTGGGCCGCCAACAGGCCTTTGACGCGGTTCAATCCGTGTTTGGTGCGATGGCCAACGGCGGGGCACGGAACTTTCCTGTCGTTCGCGAGGCACTGGGTTATGCCGATGCACTGTATGGGTTCAAATCCGGTTTTGATCGGGATGGGCAGGTTTTGGGCGTTAAGTCCGGCGGCTATTGGCCGGGCAATGCCGAACAAGGATTGACCAATCACCAATCCACGGTGTTTCTGTTCGATCCCGACACGGGGCGGCTTTCGGCATTGGTGGGTGGCAACTACCTAACGGCCGTGCGAACAGCGGCTTCATCAGCGGTTTCCATCGCACAACTTGCCCGAAAAGACGCCAAAGTGCTGGGCATGGTTGGCGCCGGACATCAGTCGGCCTTCCAGCTACGCGCCGCCGCTGAACAGCGGGACTTTGAAAAAGTTGTCGCCTGGAATCCGCACCCAGACATGCTGCCGCGTTTGGCGGCTGTCGCCGAGGAAATCGGACTGGAATTCGAAGCCGTCAGTCAACAAGAGCTGGGTGCCCAATCGGATGTCATCATCACCATCACTTCGGCGTTCGAGCCGCTATTGATGAAAGACTGGATCAAACCCGGAACGCATTTGGCCTGTATGGGCACAGACACGAAAGGCAAGATGGAGGTCGATCCGGCGTTGGTCGCCTCGGCCACCGTTTTCACCGACGAGGTCGCCCAATCCGCGACGATTGGCGAGGCACAGCACGCCATGGGAAGCGGGGCTTTGACCGAAACACAAATCACCCCAATTGGTGCAGTCATCAACGGCGATCACCCCGGGCGGACCAGTGCTGACGAGATCACCCTGTTCGATGGAACTGGCGTGGGTCTGCAGGACCTCGCTGTTGCATCCGTCGCGGCGCGGCTGGCGGACGAAGCAGGTCTGGCGCAACGCGCGACCCTCTGAAAACAAAAAAGCGCGCCTCAATCGGGGCGCGCTTGCGGAATTGCTATATGGCCGGTCAGCCTCGGATCACCTTGGAAAACTGATCGAAAATCGGCTCGTTCGAACAGATCACTTCACCGTCTTCCAAAACGTTGCCTTCAGGGTTTAGCGCCTGAACAAATCCGCCCGCTTCTTGGACGATGATGATTCCGGCGGCCACATCCCAGGAATTCAGGCGACGCTCCCAAAAGCCTTCGTAACGCCCCGCTGCCACATAGGCCATGTCCAGCGCGGCGGCACCCCAGCGGCGTACGCCAGCACAAGCAGGCATCAGACGCGCCAGATCCTGCAGGGTCGCAGGCAGGTCCGAACGGCCACCAAAAGGCAGGCCGGTCGAGAAAACCGACTCGATCATCCGATGACGGCCCGACACGCGGATACGCATGTCGTTCATCCAAGCACCCTCGCCTTTTTCGGCAAAGAACATCTCATCCTTGGCAGCGTCATAGATAACACCGGCGACGATCTTGCCCTTATGTTCCAGCGCGATTGAGATCGCCCAGTGCGGCAGGCCGTGCAAGAAGTTCGTGGTGCCGTCCAGCGGGTCGACGATCCAGCGGCGGGTCGGG
The DNA here is from genome assembly GCF_059611125.1 of Ruegeria sp. CDSB029. Lineage (NCBI taxonomy): Bacteria > Pseudomonadati > Pseudomonadota > Alphaproteobacteria > Rhodobacterales > Roseobacteraceae > Ruegeria > Ruegeria sp. CDSB029. The sequence goes on along the minus strand of NZ_JBXWOX010000006.1, from coordinate 252,904 downwards.
TCTTCGCCGTCAATGGCGCCACCCTCTTCGGCCAGCCAGCCGTAGGTCGGACGTGCGCCCAGCAGTTCTTCTTTCAGGATCGCCTCGGCAGCAATGTCAGCTTTGGACACAAAGTCGCCTGCGCCTTTCATCGACACCTGAAGGTTCTCGACTTCACGGAAATCCTTGACCAAAGAACGCCCCGCCTTTCGCGCGGCTTTGATCATGATGTTGAGGTTTGCGCTGCCAACCATTGTCCAAAGGCTCCTGTCCGGTCAAACCGCGCGTATACTGATGCAAAGCGCCCTTGCCAAGAGGAATGATGCGCATAGCAGACCCGCGTTTTTTGCCTATTGCTCTTGCAGCTTGCGCGCCTCGGTCCCGGCCAGATGGATCAGCTCTTGCACAAAGGGTTTTTCCAGGTCCTCGCTGCGCACTGCCGCATATAGCCTGCGGGTGATGCCGTCCTTGGTCAGGGGGCGGGTGACGTAGTCGGAATTGTACTTCACTTCGCGCACAACCCAATCAGGCAGCACCGATACACCGCGGTTCGACGCAACGAGCAAAAGGATCACTGCAGTCAATTCGACCTGCCGGATTGCGGCCGGCTCGACCCGCGCGGATATCAGCAACTGGCTGAACACATCCAGCCGGGTGCGCTCGACCGGATAGGTAATCAGGGTCTGACCACGGAAATCCTCGGCCTCGATGAACTCTTTCTGCGCCAGCGGGTGGGATGAGGCAGCAACAAAAACAGCGTCATAGTCAAACAGTTCAATGAATTCGATGCCTGGCAGGTCCTCTGGATCGGACGAAACGACCAAATCGACTTCTTCTTTTTGCAGCGCAGGCAGGGCGTCAAATGCCAAACCCGGGCGGATATCGACGTCCACGTCACCCCAGGATTTCCGGAAAGATTCAAGCACCGGGAACAGCCATTCGAAACAGGCGTGACATTCGATCGCGATATGCATCCGCCCCGTGCGCCCATCCCGAAGCGACGAGAATTCCTGTTGTGTGGCCTGAACTTGCGGCAAAATCTGTTCGGCCAAACGCAGCAGACGCAGTCCGGCCGCTGACAGTTTCATCGGCTTGGACCGGCGCAGGAACAATTCAACCCCCGCCTGATCTTCCAGCCCTTTGATCTGATGGCTCAACGCCGATTGCGTGATGTTAAGTTGATCCGCCGCACGGGCAAGCCCACCGCATTCGTGGATCGCCTTGATCGTGCGCAGGTGGCGGAATTCGATATGCATTGCAGTGATACTCATGTTGTTCTTGAATAATATGAGTTTGTCTCACATTGCCCAAACTGGCACAAGATCCTTGTACCAATCAAATGAGGCCGTGATGACCAAGCCAGAAATTTCATTCGAGTTCTTTCCGCCCAAGACGCTCGAAGCCTCGTTTCGTCTTTGGGACACGGTTCAGACTCTGGCCCCGTTAGAGCCGCGATTTGTCTCGGTCACCTATGGTGCGGGTGGCACAACGCGGGAACTGACCCGCGATGCGGTGGCGACCCTGCACAAATCCTCGGGGCTGCCTGTTGCTGCGCATTTGACATGTGTTGATGCCTCGCGGCAGGAAACGCTGGAAATCGCGGATACTTTCGCGCGGGCGGGCGTACAGGATATCGTAGCCCTGCGCGGTGATCCGCCAAGCGGTCAGGATCGTTTTGAGCCACACCCCGAAGGTTTTGCAAATTCGGTTGAACTGATTTCGGCCCTGGCTGAGACCGAGATGTTCAACATTCGAGTCGGCGCCTACCCCGACATTCACCCCGAGGCACAAAATGCCCGCACCGATATTGAGTGGCTCAAGGCCAAACTGGATGCAGGCGCAGATGAGGCCCTGACCCAGTTCTTTTTTGAGGCCGAGACGTTTTTCCGGTTCCGGGACGCCTGCGAAAAAGCCGGCATCGACAAGCCTATCGTGCCCGGCATCCTGCCGATCGAGAACTGGAAAGGTGCACGCAATTTCGCCAAACGATGCGGCACGCGCATTCCCCAATGGGTCGAACAGGCGTTTGAAAAGGCCGTGCGCGACGATCGTGAGGATTTGCTGGCTACAGCATTGTGCACCGAGCTGTGCTCGGACCTGATCGACGGGGGCGTGGACAAACTGCATTTCTACACGCTGAACCGGCCGGAATTGACGCGTGATGTGTGTTTTGCCCTTGGCATAACGCCGAAAACTGATCTGCAAAACGTGGCCTGAATGGGGCTCGGGAAAAGGGCGCCTTCACCGGCAGGAATAAAACTGAGAACAATTGCTGCGCACTGCCGCAATTGTTCCTGCAGGCACTTCAATTTTATGTGAAATTTGACAAGTTCGCAGTCCTGTTCAAACTGGGACAGTAACATTTTTTGTAATGAGTATTTTGGGTTATGGAACCTGCTGACAAGATCAATGCCCGCACAGAGGCACTGTATGCGCTAGGGTTAAATCAAAGCGCTACCTCTGATGAAATCAGAAACGCCTGGCGAAACATTGCGTTTCATGGGCACCCTGACCAAGCCGAAGGCGATAGTTCTGGATTTACACGCGCCAAAGAAGCCTATGACCTTCTGCGCAAGGAAGGGCTGGCCGGGAAAGGCACCGGGCTGAGGAAACCGCTGCGTCCAAAGCTGCGGCGACGCGTTGTTACGTTGGAAGCAGCTGATATTAACGCATGCCGCGCTTTATTGAATACTGCATTGCCAGACCGATCAGAAGAGATCGAAACACCCGAATCCGAGCTTGCGTGCAAATCAGACCATGTTCCGGATGCGGTCGGGTTTTTCGGACGCCATTTGACGTTCTTTGTCTCGACGCCAGTCTACGAAGGGGCAAATCGTGTTGCTCTGCCAACGTCAGTTCTGGCCGGGTCGCGCCGAACGGAAACAGAGGTTTTGAATTTCCAGTCGAACGATTCCGGCGGCGGCGAGGTTGTTGTCCCCGACGCGATCATTACCCGGACGTTCCCCGGTGCCAAAAGCGTTCGCATTCGGTTCGATGCCGATCAGCAGATGCGGGACGAATTCTCGTTTGCGCATTGACGAAAAAGCCCGGCTGGAATGAGCCGGGCTTTGGTTTGGCGAGTGGCCACCTAGTTTGAAATCGGGCCTTCCGAAGTGAATTTCGGGATCACGCTGGAGGATGCGCCATCGGGTTCGATCCCCGGCCAGTTGCCTTCGGCGAGGTTGATATTGCCGGGCACGTCTTCTTCCCAGAAACCGACGACGACATCGGTGATGTTCAGATAAAGCTTGTCATCGACGATCCGCCACAGGTTCGGGTTCGCAGGGACTTTGCCGCCCTTCGAAACACCGTATGCGCAATGTCCGTCATATTGCGGTGCGTAGAAGGCTGGATTCTCCTGAAATTTGTCGCGGTTCTCTTCAGACGAAAATGCCCAGGTGGCACCATTGTATTCCGCAGTGATGTCTGCACGGCCGCGTACAGGTGCTGGCTGAGATTGGCCAACCGCAACCTGATCTAGGCCACGGTAGGCGACGACATCGTAGCCGGACACGGCGAACCCGGTGCCGTCAATATACTGGTCACCAGCAAAGGCCGGAGCGGCAAGGGTCAGTGCCGCGGCTACAGTCAGGGCAAAACGTTTCATGGTGGTAAGTCCTTTTGTCCTCGGGGTTGTTGATTTGCCCGAACTTGCGGGTCTGAATATACAATAGGCAATTCAGATCGCTTGCGAAGTCCCCCTCGCGTCGCTGTGACGTTGAATGAGAATTCGTGAGATGTCGGGTGAGGATTGTTACAAAAACGCTGCGCTCTGCGGGGTTGGACTCGGTGCTTTGCAACATTAGCTGTAGTGATGGACGGACAATTCACGTGCACTTTGCGAAGAAAGGCAAGAAATGAGCGAGCAACCGACCTATACGCCCCCAAAGGTCTGGACATGGGACAGCCAGAATGGCGGCCAATTTGCCAACATCAATCGCCCAATCGCTGGCGCCACTCACGACAAGGATCTGCCGGTTGGACGGCACCCGCTGCAACTATATTCGCTGGCCACCCCCAATGGCGTCAAAGTGACCGTGATGCTGGAGGAACTGCTGGCGCTGGGTCACGAAGGTGCCGAATACAACGCATGGCTGGTCAATATCGGCGAAGGCGATCAGTTCAGCTCGGGCTTTGTCGGGGCCAACCCTAATTCGAAAATCCCCGCTCTTTGGGATCGCTCAGGCGACAAGCCGACACGCGTGTTCGAAAGCGCGTCGATCCTGTTTCATCTGGCCGAAAAGTTTGGTGCGTTTTTGCCAGAGTCCGGACCGGAACGTGCGGAAGTCATGAACTGGGTCTTCTGGCAAATGGGCAGTGCACCCTATTTGGGCGGCGGATTTGGCCATTTCTACGCCTACGCGCCGGAAAAGTTCGAATACCCGATTAACCGCTTCACGATGGAAACCAAGCGTCAGTTGGACGTTCTCGATCGTGAACTGGCCAACAAGACGTATATCGCAGGCGAGGATTACACCATCGCGGACATGGCGATCTGGCCCTGGTATGGTCAACTGGTTCTGGGTCGCCTGTACAGCGCCGCGGAATTCCTGGATGTCGAATCGTACAAAAACGTCATGCGGTGGGCCAAGGCCATCGACGCGCGCCCTGCCGTACAGCGTGGCCGCATGGTCAACCGCCCATTCGGTGAGCCACATACCCAGCTGCACGAACGCCACGAGGCCAGCGATTTCGAAACCCGCACCCAGGACAAACTGGAAGCTGCTGCGGAATAATCCCCAAAGCCCCGCAGATCCTTCGTGCGCGGGGCTTTTTTCCTATTTTAGAATGGGTGGCTTATCCGGGTTGCTGCCAGGTATCGTCTGCGCGACAACACGAGCCTCTGGCTGCGGCAGATCGAACCGCAAACCAACCCGCGCCAATGAGGCAGCTGCCTGATCGTGCGCTCCGAAGAACCCGACATCCATTGCCCCTGCCTCAATCCCGGAAAACGTCAACGCCTCGGACGTGGCTTTAGCGAGTGCGGGCTCGGCGCCTTCGACAGCACCAATGAACCCAAGCAGGTGCCCGGAACCGCCGCCTTCGGACTTCGTTCCCACCAGATATGCGGCTTCAGCCAATCCAACGGCCGTGGCAAGTTTCGCATCCAGTGCGGTCAACAAATCGTCGGGCAGACCCGCAGGGGGCAAGAACTCTGCCAACCGTTGCTGAACCTCCTCTGGTCCATGCTGCAGAGTTTCCGCCAGCCAACCCAGCGCCTCGGACGGGATCAGCATAGAGGACGGCGCAACTTCGAGGTTGAGGCCCAGCCCGATCCCCTGCCCCGCCAGCATGGAGGACAACACCCGGCCCGACAACGCCACATAAGGAACAGGACGTTCGGCAAACCGCGCTAACCGGTCCTCTCGGTCAAAGGCCAGCACGAAGCGTCCATCAGCGACGTCAAACAACTCGGGCGAGATATTTTCGCCCTTCGCCTCTTCCGTCAGCATCAGAAACAGCTCGCTGTCGGCAAGCCGTTCGAAGAAACGCAATCGCGCTGAATCATCGTTTGGGGCGGCAGCCATTGCGGTGTGGGCAGTGTCCAAAGCGGTGGTTTCAGTCATTCAGAACCTCTTGCACCCGCGCACGCAGAACCGGCAGAAGGTCGGTCTGGAACCACGGGTTTTTCTTCATCCATGCCGTATTCCGCCACGAGGGATGAGGCAAGGCAAAGACGCGCGGCGCATGGTCCCGCCAGTTGCGAACCGTTTCCGTCACCGAGCTGCGCACATTCAGGTGGTATTTATGAGCATGCCCACCCACCAAAATAGTCAGGGGCATCTCCCCCAGCGTTTGCATGACTTTGTTGTGCCAGGTTTTGCCGCACACAGGGGGGGGCGGCAAATCCGCCTTGCGCGCATCATAACCCGGAAAACAAAAAGCCATCGGCACGATTGAAACCCGTGACCGGTCGTAGAACACGGCTTCATCCACCCCAAGCCAATCCCGCAAGCGATCTCCGGACGGATCGGTAAACGGCCGACCCGATTCATGCACCCGTGCACCCGGAGCCTGACCGGCGACCAAAATCGGCGTTCCCGGCTGAAACCAGACCACCGGGCGGGGCTGATGGGCGGTCTCTGTCGCGGCAAATCTATCCACGCAGATTCGGCAGGCCGAGATTTCTTTCTGTAGCGAATTCATCAGATGGCAAGGTTTCCTGCATCAAATTGGTTGACGGTCATCTTGAAAGATAGTCAACGCAATGCGTGGGTCCAACCGATGGAAAAGTCACAATACTAACAGCACACGTGCCAGTGGATTGATCATTGCCACCAAAACTCGACATAATATGGCCCACATAAAACGTAGGATAACAACCCGATTACCGACACATCCGGTAAGATTAACAAGGTGCAAGCAGCAGGCCCTCAATGCTTGAGTTTGAGAATGTTAGTAAGTCCTTCTGGACCGGGACACGCCGCAAGGTGATCCTGGACAGTGTCTCGTTTCGGGTCCAACTGGGCCGTTCGATTGGCATTCTTGCACCTAACGGAACCGGCAAGACCACCTTGATCAACATGATGGCAGGTCTGGAAAAGCCCGATGAAGGCGTGATTCGAAAGTCCTGCCGGGTATCTTTTCCTATGGGTTTCACCGGAGGTGTCGCAAACAAACTGTCCGCCCTGGAAAACGCGCGCTACGTCGCCAACATCTACGGGATGGACCCCGATTATGTCGAAGCCTACTGCAAATGGCTATGCGGATTGGGGGAGTATTTCGACCAACCCCTGGCCACTTATTCCAGCGGTATGAAGGGGCGCTTTACGTTTGCTTTGATGTTAGCTCTGGATTTCGACATGTACCTGATTGACGAAGGCATGCCGGCGTCGACTGATGTCGAATTCAACAGGAAGGCCGGCGACATCCTTCGGGAAAAACTACGCACGACAACATTGGTGATCGTGTCACACAGTCCCGCCGTGCTGGAGAAATTTGCGCAAGAGGCTGCCGTTTTGATGGATGGCCAGCTTTATATGTTCGACACCTTGGAAGAGGCAAAGCAGCTATATGACTACCAAACCCAAGGCTAGCATCTACAACTGGCGCCGCAAACGCCGCAATGCGGGAACGGAAGAAGACCGCGCTGACGCCATTTCGCGCATTCGCAACGCGACGCGGCCACCCGCTGCGGCCAATGACTCAGAGTCCATAACCGAGATTGACGCCATCAAAAACGAGGGGCTGACCGGGCGCCAATTGCGGATGGCACGCAGACTGGCGCAGAAGAACGGGCTGGAGGCGACTTCGGACTATGATGCGGTGCGTTTGCTACGCCAAAATGGCATCGATCCGTTTCATCGCGCCAATTTGCTGGGGATGGCGGGTGAAACGACGCAGACCGAGGATCAGACCAAGGACAAGGTCACGATTCATTTGCCGCAAACGGTCAGCGAAGGTGGAAGGACCCTGCCCGGGCCCGAGATGTCCCCTACGCAACGGCGAGAGTTTGAAATTGGCGAGATACAGAAAGACATCGCCCGCCGCCGCCGTCGCAAACTGCTTGCCCTGTTTGCCCGCCTTGCGGTTTTCGTCTTCCTGCCCACCTTTATTGTCGGGTTCTATTTCTACCGCGTGGCGACGCCCATGTATGCCAGCGACTCGGCCTTCTCGATCCTTCAGGCGGACGGCGGAGGGGCATCGTTTGGCGGGTTTTTGGCGGGCACACAATATGCCACCGCGCAGGATTCTGTCGCCACACAGGAATTCCTGGAGTCCAAGGATGCCTTGCTGAGGCTAGAGCGTGACATGGGCTTTGAGGAAATTTTCAAGCAGGAGTGGATCGATCCTATTCAACGGCTTTCGCCGGACGCCACGCTGGAAGAGGCCTACAAGCTCTTCCGACGCATGATCACCATCGGGTACGACCCGAGCGACGGCATTATCCGGATGGAAGTCGCGGCCCCTGATCCGCAGATTTCGGTGGCCATCTCTGACCGTCTTCTGTCCTACGCCGAAGAAACCATAAACGGGCTTACAGAACTTAAGCGCGAAGACCAGATGCGCGATGCGCTGGATGGTTTTGAAATGGCCCAGCAGGAACGCAGAAAAGCGCAGGAAGATCTGATCGAACTTCAGATTCAAGGCGCGTTGCTGGACCCTCAGAACGTCATCGCCAGCTTGCGTGGCCGCATAGACGCCATGGAAACGCAGATTCAGGACAAAGAACTACAATTGGCCGCATTGCTGGACAATCGTCGTCCGAACCAGGCCAAGGTGGATGGTGCCCGTGCGGACATCGCGCGATTTGAGGCTGTTTTGGCAGAACTTAACGCGGAAATGCTGGATGTGTCTGCAGGCGAAAACTCGCTTGCCCGGCTCAGTGTACGAATTCAAATGGCGCAGGCCGATCTTGTTGCCAGGGACATGATACTGCAGACAGCTATGCAGCAAATGGAAACCACACGGACTGAAGCAAACCGCAAAGTGCGCTATCTGACGGTGTCCGTAAGACCGGTGCCAAGTCAGGAACCCACCTATCCGCGCAAGTTCGAAAATACGATTTTGGCTTTTCTGTTGTTTGCTGGTATCTACCTGTTGATCTCGCTTACCGCGTCGGTCCTTCGTGAACAGGTATCCTCGTAAGACACATGAAACATGTAAAAATCTCCGACCTCACGGTCGGCAATGATCTGCCTCTGACGGTCATTGCCGGCCCCTGTCAGCTTGAAAGCGCGGATCATGCGCAGATGATCGCAGGCAAAATGAAAGAAGCCTGTGATGCCGCCGGTGCGCAGTACGTTTTTAAGGCCTCGTATGACAAGGCGAACCGCACCTCAATTTCAGGTGTCCGTGGACCCGGAATTGCCAAAGGTCTGGACATTCTGGATGGTGTGAAAAAACAAATTGGGGTACCTGTCCTGACTGACGTACATACGCCAGAGCAATGCGCAGACGCGGCCAATGTCTGTGATGTTTTGCAGATTCCCGCGTTATTGTGCCGTCAAACCGACCTGGTGTTGGCCGCAGCCCAAACAGGCGCGGCGATCAATGTCAAAAAAGGGCAATTTCTGGCACCATGGGATATGGCGAACATTGTCGCCAAGATCGAGAGTGTTGGTAACTCGAATATTCTGCTGACTGAACGTGGCACCTCGTTTGGGTACAACACCTTGGTGACAGATATGCGCTCGCTCCCGCAGATGGCGGCGACAGGCTATCCGGTTGTGATGGACGCAACCCACTCGGTTCAGCAGCCTGCAGGGCTTGGAGGTTCGACCGGCGGTCAGCGTGAATTTGCTCCGGTGATGGCACGCGCGGCTGCCGCCATAGGCGTCGGTGCTGTGTTTATTGAAACACACGAAGACCCGGACAAGTCTCCGTCAGACGGGCCTAACATGATCTATCTGGACCAAATGCCTCAATTGATTGACACTTTGATGCGCTTTGATGCATTGGCCAAAGCCAATCCTATACAGATTTGAGTAAGAGCAATAGCATGACCAAACCCATCCCCGAGGTGACCCCGAACACCTGGAGTTTTCTGCGCGATCCGATGATCAAGCCAACCGGTTTTCGCGAATATGACGCGCGCTGGAAATACCCGGAAGAGATCAACCTGCCCGGCATGACCGCGCTTGGCTTGGGTCTGGGCACACAGATGCGCAAGCGTGGGATCGAACCGGTGATCGCGGTGGGCAACGACTATCGCGACTACTCGCTGGCGATCAAGAATGCGCTGATCCTGGGGCTGATGCAGGCTGGCATTCAGGTCAAAGATATTGGCCCTGCGCTTAGCCCGATGGCCTATTTCGCGCAATTCCATCTGGATGTGCCCGCCGTAGCCATGGTCACAGCCAGCCACAATCCGAACGGCTGGACCGGGGTGAAGATGGGCTTTGACCGCCCGCTGACCCACGGCCCCGATGAGATGTCGGAATTGCGTGACATTGTCCTGAACGGCGAAGGCGTCACCCACGACGGTGGGTCCTACGAATTCGTCGAGGGCGTAAAAGAAGCCTATATCGACGATCTGGTCGGTGATTTCAAAATGTCCCGTCCCCTGAAAGTCGTATGCGCAACCGGAAACGGAACGGCTTCGGCCTTTGCACCTGAGATTTTCCAGCGCATTGGCGTCGAAATGGTGCCCAGCCACACCCAATTGGACTATACTTTCCCCCACTATAATCCCAACCCCGAGGCTATGGAGATGTTGCACGACATGTCCGCCTCTGTGAAAGCCAGCGGCGCCGATCTGGCTCTGGGCTTTGACGGCGACGGCGATCGCTGTGGTGTTGTGGATGATGAGGGTGAGGAGATCTTCGCCGATAAGGTCGGCGTGATCATGGCCCGCGATCTGGCCAAATTGTATCCGAACTCGACGTTTGTGGCAGATGTGAAATCCACTGGTCTGTTTGCCAGCGACCCTGAATTGCAGGCCCTTGGTGTCAAAGCGGATTATTGGAAAACCGGCCACAGCCACATGAAGCGGCGGGTCAAAGAGATCAACGCGCTGGCCGGCTTTGAGAAGTCTGGTCACTACTTTCTGGCTGAACCTATCGGGCGCGGCTACGACTGCGGGATGCGGGTTGCCGTTGAAATCTGCAAGCTGATGGATCGCAATCCGGATCAAAGCATGTCGGACCTGCGCAAGGCGCTGCCTAAAACCTGGTCGACGCCGACCATGTCGCCCTATGCAGCCGACACCGAGAAGTATGACATTCTTCAGCGGTTGGTCGACAAGCTGGTTGCCAAGGCAGATGCCGGAGGTACCTTTGCCGGTCGCGCGATCAAAGAGGTTGTCACCGTCAATGGCGCTCGTGTCATTCTGGACAATGGCAGTTGGGGTCTGGTTCGCGCATCCTCAAACACTCCGAACCTTGTCGTGGTCTGCGAAAGCAGCCAGAGCGAGGACGAAATGCGCGCAATCTTTGCCGATATCGACGCGGTCATTCGCACGGAACCCGGTGTGGGCGACTACGATCAAACCATCTAAGCGCTACTGCGTTTCGGGGCACCTTCTGCCCCGAAACCCTTGCGTATTGGCGCTGATTAGTTACCGCCAAACAGCTTCAGCAGCCCCTTGTTCACTTCGTCTTCGAGTTTGTTCTTGATCGCGTCTTCGATCTGATCGCTGTCCGTGATCGTCGTATTCAGCTCGTCTCCGACTTTGTCCAAGACTTTCTGCTTGGCCTCATCTTCAAGCTCTTTGGCCTTTCCTTCAGCAACAGCCTCGATAACTTTGGTCAGATCTGGCTTAATCGACGGGTTGCTCCACGGTCCGACGATTTTCACTGGCACTGCAATGCCGTTGCCCGAATTCGCGCGCAGCGCAACAGGCGTGAAAAGATAGTCGATATCGCGGTTGCCGATTCCGACCCGACCGGAACCGTCGGCCCGGAAGTTATCCAGGGACATCAACAGGTCGTTGTTCCACAACACCCCTTGATCCATGGTGAAGCTGGCGGACAGGCTGTTGAATACGGTTGTGCCGCCCTCGCCCCCGCTGCGGCCCATCAGGCGGTCCAGATCAAACCCCGAGATCACGCCCTTGCCCACGTCCACACGACCCTTGCCGCTGAGTGAGCGCACGATCTGATCCTCGGACTGTCCAACTCCCAGAAACTCAAACGACCCTGATCCGGTGCCGGACAACCGCTCGATCCCGCCAAGAGCGGACAGAGCTTGCTGTACGTCCATGCCATTCGCGGTCAGGTTACCGCCGACCGACAAACCGTTCCGGTTGTTGGCAACCACTTGCCCGTTCAGATGCCCTGAAAACAATGTGGCAGGATTAATCTGAAGAACCGCCCTGGATCGATCAAGGTTAAGCGTCAGATCGCTGGGTCCCAGCGTCAGGCCCGGTACGGCAATGGAATTGGCTTTGAGGCGGATTTTGCCATTCGCCAAGGCCAGCGCAGACGCATCAATCGGGGTGGTCGACCACCCTTGGTCAGGTGACGGCGCCGACCCGTCGCTAGCACCACCAGGCGTATCATTGAATTGAGTAAGATCCAGGTCACCGCCTTCCAGCCGCGCGGTAATCTGCGGCGGGTCCGAGATAACGATATCTGCCTCACCAGTCAGGCGATTATTATCCAGCAACGCCACCAAATTGCGCAGCGAAATCCGACCATCGCTGGTATAGGTCATTTGCCCGGCCACGTCGGCCTCGCGCCCCAGACCCAATGGCACCCCAACACCGGCCTGACCAAAAGCAGCCAGCATACGTTCCGTGTTCGTCGTTTTGGCCAGCATTCTGCCATCCATTTCACCAGCCAGATTGACCCGCCCTACAAAGCCGAACTCTCCGCCGGGCGCGGTCATGGTCAAATCCAGCGGCGTTACCGCGCCGGACGCGTAAGCTGGCAGATCTTGAATCTTGAGGTCGACATCGACCGCCCCCCCGGGCACTGCCATCTGAGCCTGAACCTGCAGAGGCGCCGAAACGTCCGGCCAACTGGCCGCCAGATTGACATTGGCAAAATCGAATTTAGTTGCACCGTTTTCGATATAGACCAAACGTGCATTCGTCAGCTTCAGATGATCCAGCGTCACCTCGCCCTGCTGCCCTTGCGGTGCCGCGCCACTTGCAGCGCTTGCCGAGGCTGTGTTTTCGGGTGCCGAAAGTTCCCAATTCCCACGCCCATCCGAAAGTTCCAACCGCAGAACCGGATTATCGGCGATCACCCGTTTGATGCGCAGGTCCCCGGAGATCAGCGCAGCAGCATCAACCCCCACGGCCAGGCTTTCGGCGCTCAGCATTGGTTCAGGACCGGCCCATTGTGCATTTCCAAAAGTCACCGGACCGGTTTCCAGCCCCAGCACGGGCCAGAAAGACAGGTTCACATCACCCGTAAGCTTCAGATCACGCCCGGTTTGGGTGCGGACCTGCTCGGCCAATATGGTGGCCAGCTTGTCGCCGGGCATCAGCAGCAAGGCCCCGATGACCAAGCCAAAAACCGCCACCAACAGGAAAACTATGCGCAACAGCCACTTCATATTCTGCTCTCCGCCTTTTTCATGCGTTAAAAAGATCATCCAAAGCCTGCGCCGCATTTGCAAGGGGAAGCGTTCCCCACTATATGCCGCGCAATGACAACGAACCCGCCAAACCTCCGCCCCGACCTGGCGCCTACCGCCCGGATGCCCGAGACGCCACGTTCGAACCAGCCGACCATCGGTATGGTATCCTTGGGCTGCCCCAAGGCCCTGGTCGATAGTGAGCGCATTCTGACGCGCCTGCGTGCCGAAGGATACGGCATCTCGCCCGACTATTCAGGCGCGGATGCCGTGATCGTGAATACCTGCGGGTTTCTCGACAGTGCCAAGGCCGAGTCGCTGGACGCGATCGGCGAGGCGCTGGTCGAGAATGGCAAGGTCATCGTGACCGGCTGTCTGGGCGCGGAACCGGATTACATCCGCGAACATCACCCGCGCATCATGGCTGTTACCGGCCCGCATCAATACGAGCAGGTACTGGATGCGGTGCATTCGGCAGTGCCGCCCGATCCTGATCCGTTTGTGGACCTGCTGCCCGCTGCAAGCGTACAGTTGACCCCCCGCCATTACAGCTATCTCAAGATTTCCGAGGGCTGTAACCACAAATGCAAGTTCTGCATCATCCCTGACATGCGCGGCAAGCTCGCCAGCCGCCCGGCCCACGCGGTGCTGCGCGAAGCCGAAAAGCTGGTCGACAATGGCGTGCGTGAATTGCTGGTGATCTCGCAGGACACATCCGCCTATGGGTTGGACCGGAAGTATGACGTAAACCCGTGGAAGGACCGCGAGGTGCGCAGCCACATCACCGATCTGGCGCGTGAGCTGGGGCAGTTGGATGCATGGGTTCGGCTCCACTATGTCTACCCCTACCCGCATGTGCGCGAGTTGATCCCCCTGATGGCCGACGCCGGATGCAACATCCTGCCCTATCTGGACATCCCGTTCCAGCATGCCCATCCGGACGTTCTGAAACGCATGGCACGCCCGGCAGCGGGAGCCAAGACTTTGGATGAGATCGCCGCATGGCGCGCAACCTGCCCGGACATCACGCTGCGGTCGACCTTTATCGTCGGTTATCCGGGCGAGACCGAGGCCGAGTTCCAGACCCTTCTGGATTGGATGGACGAGGCGCAACTGGATCGTGTTGGCTGCTTCCAATACGAAAACGTCGATGGCGCGCGATCAAACGACCTGCCGGATCACGTACCAGCCGAGGTCAAACAAGAGCGTTGGGACCGCTTCATGGAAAAAGCGCAGGCCATCTCCGAGGCTAAGCTGGCCGCCAAGGTTGGCCAGACCATGGACGTGATCGTGGACGAGGTTGATGACGAAGCCGCCACGTGCCGCACCAAGGCGGACGCGCCCGAGATCGACGGGAACCTGTTCATCGATGAGGGTTTCGATGATCTGAAGCCTGGTGACATCGTATCGGTCGAGATCGATGAGGCCGGCGAATACGATTTATGGGGCAAACGCACCTGACCCTAATATGCCCGTTCACCCCAGATGGGCAGAGCGTGATTTAAGTTTATTGGCTTGAGCCGGGATTTTCCCGGACCATGAATGAAAACCTCAACTTGCTGGAAGGAGGATTTTCATGGCGTACTTTAGTGCAATCTCATTCAATTGCTTGGCCGCGATACTTGCGTCCCAACTTTTTTCTGGCCCGGCAACTGCAGGCAGCATCACTGTTGGAACGAGCGGCCAAGTTGTTGTTGGGTCAAAATCGCAACATGTTCATAACAGCAATAACATCCGCATTCACCGGCACTATTACTCTCCTAAAGTCTACACACCAAAAGTCTACCACGCAAAACCGGCCCCTAAGAACGCGCCCTACGTTCAGCAAAAGCAAAAAAAGAAATCCTATCGCTACCTTTATGCACCACGGTACGAGTCAAGGCGTCAACACTATCACCGCAAGTCGTTTGGGCACGGATATTGACGGCTGGCGAGGCGATGATTGCCCATTTTCGACGCATTCTGATCTGACCCGCGCCGGCCTAAAGCGGGCACAAAAAAACCGCCCAACAAGGGCGGTCGGATGCGTTGAGTAAGCGGGCGGCCAAAACAAGACCGCCCGCAGAATTCTTACTGAGCGACCGGGTTACAGATGGTCTGTCCCGCTTCAGTCGTGGCCAGCTCGGTTCCAGCCGGGCAGCTCGGTGTGCCGAACTTGTCGTATTCAGGCGTGATGTAAACCGGCGTCGGCTCTTCCTGCTGCGAGCATGCAGCCAGAACCAGGGCAATTGCGCTAACGGCAGCAAATTTAAGTTTCATGTCCGTCATTCCTCTAAAAATTTTCTCATATTGCCCTATTATCTGGGGCCAGTCTCAAAATACGACCTCGTTGATATTATTGCAACAAAATCAATCACAGTTTTGTGAGAACGGCAAAACCATGCTGCTTGCATAAAGAAACATAAGCGCTCTACACGCCCCCGCGATGGCCTTATAGTTGTTTCACGACATTAGCCAAAAGCGGAGCAGCCACATGTCAGATGAGCCGAAACCTGCCCAAAAAGCCCCCTACCCGGTCGAAGTGACCGAAGGGAAAACCTATTTCTGGTGTGCCTGTGGCAAGTCAGAACGTCAGCCCTTCTGCGATGGTTCACACAAGGGAACCCAGTTTGAACCAGTGAAGTTTACTGCCGAAACCAGCAAGAAAGTATTCTTTTGCGGATGCAAACAAACGGCCAATCCGCCGCTGTGCGACGGTTCGCATTCCAAGCTCTGACTAAGTCTTCAAAGCGTTCAGCGTTTCTGCATTCACGCAGAATTCAGGGGCCGAATCGGCTTTGACCTGTTGTTTCGACAACCACAATTCGCATTGGTCGCTGCACCCAGAAGCACGACAGCGCGTCACGATCTCCGCATAACCATTGGTGGTCAACCGCCCCTCGGCCATTGCTTCGGTCAACGAAACATCCATACATCTGGCCACCGACCGAGTTAGCCAAAAGTGTTTCTCCACGTCGCCCAGAGTATCTCGGGTCATTGGCAGGTCTGCCTTTTGTTTGCACAAACGCAGCAATGGCGCGGCATGATTTTTCTTAACCGTCGCGCTTGCTTTCCGACAGCGAAGTGAGGCGGTCAAACAGCGCCGTGTTCCTGCAGTATTCCGGCGTTTTCTGGTCTTGGGCAGATTGGGCCAGAAACTGCGCGCAACGATCTGGGTTCGAACAATCTCTGCAACGCAGGACCGCATCAGAGATCTGGTCAATCGAGACGTCACCGCCTATGGCCGCATCTTCCAGATCGACCCCGACGTGGGTTGCCATCTGGTCGACCAGTTCCGCATGTCGTTTCAGAGTATTTTTGCCAAGCATTGCGCTGTCTCCCTGTCGCACAGTTCTGGCAGGATAGCGCAGCGGCCCGAACAGGCATTTGACTCAGGTCAAGACCCGGCGCCGATATGCTCCAGATAGGCGCGGGTGGCATCCTGCACCCTGCGAAACCGGTCACCGCCCAGTTTTTTGCCCCCGTACCAGCGGGTGACAATGATGACGTGGCCCTCCAGTCCGGCCCTTTCGAGCATGCGCAGGATGACCATTCCGGCACCGCTTTCTCCATCGTCCGCCTTTAGCGCCCCTGTCGGCAAGATCGCCGCCCAGGTATTGTGCGTTGCCTTGGCATAGGCTTTGTCGGATTTGAGGTCTTGCAGAACGGCATCCACGTCCTCGCGCATTTGCACCGCAGCCCCCGAAACCGCGTATTTTGATCCACGATCCGTCAGGATTACGCCCAGCCTTGTTATTTGGGTCATTGCGTCAGCCCAAGTTTTCGGGCGGTGTTCTGAACCATCTGCACACGCTGCGCATTCGGCGGATGTGACGCCAGAAAACTGTCCTCCGGGTCCGGGATGCGGTCAAAGTACTTTGCGCCGATCAACGGGTTGTATCCGGCATTGTGGGTAATAATTGTGCCCAACTGGTCAGCCTCAAGCTCGAAGGCCTTAACATTCAATTGCACACCCACTTCCGCCCCAATTTTCTGTGTACGCTCCAGGTCTTCGCCCTCTTCTCCAAAGAGCTTGCCCAGATTGTTGAATATTGCAGCGCTTTCTTGCGCGTTTTCCGACTGACGAGGGATATGGCGCAGAAGGTGATGGGCCGTTTCATGCCCAAGGACAAAAGCCAGTTCATTTGGGTTTTGTGCTGACTGAATCATGGAACGGGTCATAATGATCACCGGCTGGCCTCTGTTATCCAAGGTCTGAAACGCATTCGCTTCCGCTTGTGGATTGAGATCAACAAGAACCGTGAAATCGCAATTTTTGACTTTGGCCCGCTTCAGACACTCAGCCCGGGCTTCTTTGCCGATAGAGCGGCTGACATCCCGAACCGCGGCCGCCTCTACCTGGTACTCGCCCAAGGTCCCCGACCATTGGGTCGCGGGCTGCAATCGCATCTCGCCAGCACTACAGGCCGCCAGAAAAAGAGGAAGAAACAAACAGATCAGACGATACATTCATAATCCTTTGAAACGGTTGGCCCGTTTTCACGACCATAGCGCGGAGCCGCGCCAATCACCACAGCCCGATTGGTAAGGTACGGGTTGCATTGCATTCGGCTGACCTGCACTCTGCTTTCATGTTTTCGATTGAGCATGAATTCGACTCGACAGTCATTACTCTGGTGGACGAAGGCCCCAAGCCTTTGCAAGAGGATGTCGTCATCAACAGCTTCGCCGAATGTGTGACGCTTGAACAATTGGACCCGCGCACGGATCAGATTCAGAGGATCACGTTGTCCCCAGAACAGGTGCGCGATCTGGCGGCGGCTTTGGACTTGCCGGAAGGCGTGTACCAAATCCGGGAAACACCGGATCAGGGTGAATAGACAAATACCTTGTCGCGCGACGTCTGCCCCCGCTTGAGGATCAGAGTGGACGGTGCCACCCCCATGGCCACGGCCAAAATGTTGCGCACCGCCTCGTTTGCCTTGCCATTTTCGGGCGGCGCGGTGACGGTGATGCGAATGTTTCCCTGATCGGTTAAAATCCCATCCTTCGCAGCTTTCGGCGTGACCCGGACCTCGATCCCTTCATCGGGTACGGCGTGCGCGCTCAGATCCGGTACATTTCGCAGCTTTGGTTTGGCCATCTTCCCTCTCTTCTTCTTGAACATCCTTGCACGAACGCTCAGGGAGTGAAATTGATCTCCTGCATCCAGCCACTTGCCCTTGAAACCCGCCAGATGTTCAACCACATACACAACCGCCTATGTAAAGAAAGTTAACATATGTCCTTGAAGAATCCGGCCGCCCTGGAGTTTCTGCAATCGCGCCGGTCGCGCCCTGCAAAAACGCTGGTTGAACCCGCACCGACGCGGGAACAGCTGTTGCCCCTGCTGACAGCCGCCGCACGTAGCCCGGATCATGGCAAGCTGGAACCCTGGCGTTTCATCGTGCTTGAGAAAGGTGCCATGCCGCGTCTGGCGCAGCTGACCGAAGATTGTGGCGCGGCCCTGGGCAAGTCTGCTGAGGATATCGCCAAAGCCCGCAGTCAGTTCGACATGGGCCATCTGGCGGTCGCCGTGATCGAGGTTCATAAACCCTCCGCGAAAATCCCTGCAATCGAACAGACCTATTCCGCTGGCGCAGTGTGCCTGGCTTTGCTGAACGCGGCGCTTGCTGCGGGTTGGGGCGCGAACTGGCTGTCCGGTTGGCAGACCCACAACCGGGACTTTTGCAAAAAGGCGTTCGGGCTACAAGATAATGAACGCGTCGCGGGTCTGGTCCATATCGCGACCGAGGGCAAAGCACCGCCCGAAAGACCCCGCCCTGACGTGGATGGGTTGACGCAGTGGGTTTCGGAATGACCATTCTCAACGCCTTTTTTGCAGCGCTGGGACAGATCGGCGACCCAAAGTTCCGGGCTGTCCTGTTGCGCGGCGTTGGTCTGACGATTGTTTTGCTGATCGCCGCATGTGCTTTGGCGATCTGGCTGATAAACAGGCTGTCGGGGAACGAGATCTCTCTGCCCTTTATCGGTGCCGTGCCGTGGTTGAACGACGTGCTGAATTATTCCGGCATCTTTGTCGTCCTGATCCTGCCCGTATTTCTGATGGTCCCGGTGGCCTCGGCGATTACGTCGATGTTTCTGGAAGACGTCGCGCAAGCGGTCGAAGACAAGCATTACCCGTCTTTGCCTGCTGTACCGGGCATTCCATTCAGCGAAAGCCTGCGCGACGGGCTGAGCTTCATGGGAGTTCTGATCGTTGCCAACCTGCTGGCCCTGATTCTCTATGCAATCTTTACCCCACTCGCTCCCTTCATCTTCTGGGGCATGAACGGTTTCTTGTTGGGGCGGGAATACTTTACGCTGGCGGCCATGCGCAGGTTGGGTCGCGAAGGTGCACGTAAGCTGCGCGCCAAACACGCAACGACCATCTGGATGGCAGGCATTTTGATGGCGATCCCGCTATCCGTGCCCCTGGTGAACCTTGTGATCCCAATCCTTGGGGTCGCAACGTTCACCCATATCTACCACAAGCTATCAGGGTCTATGGCTTAAAGATCAGCGCTGCGGCTCCAGCTGGTTCAGCCAGTCGAAGTCTCGCACGGAAATTATGCCGGACAGGATGATGCCTGCGATAATGGCCCAGATCACCACCGTGATACCGGTGGTGATCCACATCTTTTTCTTCAGGTGATGCTCTTCAGGTGCGCCCGCGTGGGTGCCCGGAACGATATCACCCAGATCGCCCTGTGTCTTGATGCGAATTGGCAGCACCACCAGCAAGGTCATGAACCAGATCACAGCGAACAGAACGGCCGCACCAGTAATCGACATCTTATCCCCTCCGCGGTTAGGTTACACCTGTTCCAGCTCGACCAGGCAGCCGTTAAAATCTTTGGGGTGCAGGAACAGCACCGGTTTACCATGCGCACCGATCTTGGGCTCACCCGAACCCAGCACGCGCGCGCCGGTTTCTTTCAGGTGATCGCGGGCAGCGATGATATCCTCGACCTCATAGCAGACATGGTGGATGCCGCCAGCGGGGTTCTTTTCCAGAAACCCGTTGATCGGGCTGTCATCGCCCATCGGATAAAGCAGTTCGATCTTGGTATTGGGCAGTTCGATGAACACAACTGTGACGCCGTGATCCGGCTCATCCTGCGGCGCGCCGACTTTCGCGCCCAGCGCGTTGCGATACTGCTCCGAGGCGGCCTCAAGATCGGGTACGGCAATGGCTACGTGGTTCAGGCGACCAATCATGGAACTCTCCTCTGTTCTGCGTTGCAGCGGTTATGGGGGCTGATTGAACAAAGAACAAGTGCGCCAAATTGCCGTTAACGCCCTGTTAGCCAGAAGTTCCTAGCGTGAGGTATCTGCTGATTAGGAGTTCCGCCATGGACGATTCGAGCCCCTTCGCCTCTCCCGCGCAGCCGACGGCCACGCGGCCCCTGCTGGGACAAACTATTTTGGTTGTGGAAGACAGCCGCTATGCCTGCGACGCCATTCGGCTGATGTGCCTGCACAGCGGCGCACGCATCAGGCGGGCGGATTGCCTGCAATCGGCACGGCGTCACCTGCAGATCTACCGCCCGTCTGTCATCATCGTAGACATGGGTCTGCCGGACGGGTCCGGCGCGGATCTAATCGCTGATCTGTCTGAGGCTGCGCCCCGCATTGGGGCCATTCTTGGCATGTCCGGGGATGACCATATGAAACGCACCGCAATGCGGGCCGGTGCCGACGGGTTCTTAGCGAAACCCCTAAAGTCGCTGGCCTATTTTCAGACGTCCATCCTAGAACGTTTGCCCGAAGATCGCCGACCCAGCAGCCTGCATGCCGTCCGGGATGAGATCATTAACGCCGATCCGTTGGCCTATCAGGATGACATGGCGCATATCGCCGACATTCTGGCCGGTCCGAATGATCAGCGCACGCTGGATTACGCGGCACAGTTTCTGCGCGGGGTTGCCCGCGATGCCGAGGATACGGTTTTGGCCGAAGCGGCCCAGCGGCTTGCCGAGTCGCGGGCAGACGGAACCCCAGTAACGGCCGTGGCTGCTCAGGTCGCCGGGATTGTGCAGACCCGTTTGGAACAGCGTGAGGCGATTTGAGATGATGACCGCTTACTTCATAACCGCAACGATCTTGTGCCTTTGGGTCTACTGGCAAACCCGCGCCACCGCCCGCGATATTCGCTCTAGCCGGAAGTCATTTAGGGACCCATGGGAATAGGTCGCCAACAAACGAGCTATGCAAACCTGCGACCAAGCGATGAATACCGGTCCATAGCCATGACCTTTGTACAAGCACAAGCTATGAAAAAACCCGCTGCAGGGTCAGCAGCGGGTTTTGCTATTCTCAGTCCTGAGGGATGATCCGCAGGCCCAGCTCCATCATCTGATCCGAGGTCGGATCGGATGGTGCGTCCATCATTAGATCCTCGGCACGCTGGTTCATCGGAAACATCATGACCTCGCGGATGTTGGCTTCATCGGCCAGCAGCATCACGATACGGTCGATACCAGCGGCGCAGCCACCGTGCGGCGGCGCACCATAATGGAAGGCGTTGAACAGCGCACCAAAGCGGCTTTTTACTTCTTCTTCGCCGTATCCAGCCAGTTCAAAGGCTTTCAACATGATTTCCGGCTTGTGGTTCCGGATCGCGCCCGACACCAGCTCATACCCGTTACAGGCCAGGTCGTACTGATAGCCACGCACGTCCAGAGGATTGCCTTCCAGAGCCTCCATTCCGCCCTGCGGCATCGAGAACGGGTTGTGTTCAAAGTCGATCGCGCCGGTTTCTTCGTCCTGCTCGTAGATCGGGAAGTCCACGATCCAGGCAAAAGCAAAGCGGTTTTTCTCGGTCAGGTTCAGTTCCTCACCGATCACGTCGCGAGCCTTACCTGCGACTTTTTCAAAGGTTTTTGGCTTACCACCCAGGAAGAACGCCGCATCACCAACGCCCAACCCCAGTTGCTGACGGATCGCCTCGGTGCGCTCGGGGCCGATGTTTTTGGCCAGCGGTCCTGCGGCCTCCATCCCTTCGCCCTGATCGCGCCAGAAGATGTAGCCCATGCCGGGCAGACCCTCTTTCTGGGCAAAAGCGTTCATACGGTCACAGAACTTGCGGCTGCCGCCGGTCGGCGCCGGGATGGCGCGGATTTCGGTGCCTTCCTGCTCCAGCAGCTTCGCGAAAATCGCGAAGCCAGACCCGCGGAAGTGGTCAGAGACCACTTGCATTTTGATAGGGTTCCGCAGGTCGGGCTTGTCGGAACCGTACCACAATGCAGCATCCTTGTAGGAGATCTGCGGCCACTCCTGATCGACCTTGCGGCCACCGCCGAACTCTTCGAACACACCGGTTAGAACCGGCTGGATCGTGTCGAACACGTCCTGCTGTTCGACAAATGACATCTCAAGGTCAAGTTGGTAGAAATCGGTGGGCGAGCGGTCGGCACGTGGGTCTTCGTCACGGAAGCAGGGCGCGATCTGAAAATACTTGTCAAAGCCCGACACCATGATCAGCTGTTTGAACTGCTGCGGGGCCTGCGGCAGCGCGTAGAACTTGCCCGGGTGCAAACGCGACGGCACAAGGAAGTCACGCGCGCCTTCAGGCGACGATGCGGTGATGATCGGCGTCTGATACTCGCGGAAGCCCTGATCCCACATACGTTTGCGCATGGAAGAAACAACATCCGAGCGCAGGGTCATGTTGTTCTGCATCGCCTCGCGGCGCAGGTCCAGGTAACGGTAGCGCAGACGCGTTTCTTCGGGGTATTCCTGATCTCCGAACACCATCAGCGGCAGTTCGTCAGCCGCGCCCAGAACCTCAAGCTCCCGCACGTAAACTTCAATCTCACCGGTCGGCAGTTTCGAGTTCACCAGCTCCGGGTCACGTGCTTTGACGGTGCCGTCGATGCGGATACACCATTCCGAACGTACTTTCTCAAGCTCGGCAAAAGCTGCACTGTCGCCATCACACAGAACCTGTGTCACACCGAAATGATCGCGCAGATCGATGAACAGCACGCCGCCGTGATCTCGTACCCGATGCACCCAACCGGACAGGCGGACGGTTTCACCGACATTGGCGGCGGTCAGTGCGGCGCAGGTGTGGCTGCGGTAGGCGTGCATGGATTTATCCCTTCGGGCGTAGAATTCGTCGCGCCGGTACACCCTGTCAGGCTTGGAAAGTCAAGGCAGGTCGCGCCGTCAAAACGGCCTTTGCACGTTGCCGGAATAGAAATAGATGCCCAGACCCGCCGCAAAGATAACATTACCCGCAATCGCGTGCAGCAGGACCGCATAGACAAACGACCCGCGTTGGCGGTAGGCCCAAGTGAACAACAGCCCTCCGCCAAAGGTCATGACGGCGACGATCCAGCTCCAGTACATCAGGTGGGCCAGCGAAAACAGGGACGCGTTCAGTAGGTAAGCAGCCCTCCCGTTTGGCAGGATCGCCTGGTAGCGGCGGAAGAACAGCGACCGGAACAAAAGCTCTTGCGGAAGGGCCGAAGCAATCGTGTAAGCCAGCCAGATCACCGCCAGGAATTCGGGCCGGTAGATAAGCATGCGAAATGCAACATCCGGCCGCATCGCCATGACGACCGCCGAGCAAAACGCCGTCATGGTGACAGTGAAGAGAGCGAGCTCGCGCCACGTCCAATTGCGCCAGTTGTACCGAAGTTCGGCCCAGGCAAAACCCGGCGTGTAATGGAGCAGGATGATACCAATGGCCGTGAACGTGAACAAAGACGGAAACATCCAATTCGGAGGGAAGAAGACTGCAATCAGAACTGGCACTGCGATAAAGAACAGGCCGAACTCCAGCCGTAACCGCAGGTGAAGCGCCCCGTCATGCGCCCAATCGCTTTGTTTGCTCACAATACCGCCAACTCCGCCCGGATCAGGCCACGTAAGGAATTCCCTACGAAAACTTTTTCCGCGTTTTTCAGATCGGTCAAGAACAAGACGCTTTCGGTAACCTGTTTATTATCAATCAATTCTTCTCGCAGAATCCCCGGAAGCAAACCACAGGTCAGCTTTGGCGTCAGACGACGGCCGTCCGGCATATGCAGGAACAGGTTGGTGATGGTCCCTTCGCACAGTTCTTCACGTTCATTCAGAAACAGAAATTCATCTATTCCGTCCGGCAGCGATGCGCGGGCCGTGTCGTAAACAGAGCGTTGGGTCGTCTTGTGCTGCAACCAAACATCCGACGCGGAAAGCCGCATTTTGGTGACCGCGAGCCGCCATAATGATGGGTTGTCGGCCAAAGCTCCGGTTTTGACATCGTATGTTCCATCAACTGCCAGCGTAAGCCGGCAACGCAGAGGTGATTGCCCTACGACAGTGTCTAGTGCCTGGATGGCGGCGCACGCATCGAAAGGAATGCCCATGGCCGCAGCTGACCGAGCCATACGGGCCAGATGCCGATCTCGGCGAACGAACCCTTGCCCGGGTCGAAAGGCCAGTGTTTCGATCAGGCGGAAGTCAGGGTCAGCTGGTGGGCAAAGCGAGCTTTCCATAGCGCTTCCTCATATTCCGATGGGGCCGTGCTGTCCCAGATCACTCCACCGCCGACGTTGAGGGTGGCCGAGCCATCCTCGACCATCAGCGTCCGGATCGCCACGTTGAATTCTGAACGCCCGTCCGGCGCGGCCCAGCCAATCGCACCGCAATAAACATCGCGGGGCCAGGGTTCGAGATCGGACAGAATCTCCATGGCTCGAATTTTAGGGGCACCGGTGATGGAACCGCAGGGGAACAGAGCCGTCAGGATATCGGACAGCTCGGCGCCCATATGCAGCTGCGCCTGCACCAGCGAGATCATCTGATGCACGGTCGCATAGGTTTCGACCTTGAACAGCTCGGGCACCTTGACGGATCCGGGCATCGCGACTCGGCTGATATCGTTGCGCAACAGATCGACGATCATCAGGTTTTCAGCCCGGTTCTTTTCGTCGACTGCCAGGAACGCCCGACGCCGGGCGTCTTCCGCCATATCCTCGCTGCGGGGTTGGGTCCCCTTCATCGGGCGGGTTTCGATCCCGCGGTCCGCGTTTGTGCGGAAGAACAACTCGGGAGACCGGCTGAGTAGATCGGGCAACCCATCCTGCTGGATCAGCGCGCCGTGACCTACGGGCTGTCCGGCCGTGAGCGCGGCATAAAGCGCGGCGCTGTCGCCCTCTACAGTCATATCAATCGGGAATGTCAGGTTGGCCTGATAGATATCCCCTGCCCCAATGGCGTCATGTACGTGTTGAAACGCCTGCGTGTACCGTGCCTCGTCCCAGCGCGGTTCAAAATGGGTCACCCCACCGGATGCAGCGGGCAATTCCCGCTGAATGGGGCGATCATAAACGCCGAAGCATAGTAAAGGCAGCCGGCGGCCATCAGGCATGCGGTCAGACAGCCGCGGTTCCAGCACGTACCCCAGCTCATAGCTGGCATAGCCAGCTAACCAAGCCCCTTGCGCGCGCGCCTGGTCCAGCGCCTCCAACGCTTGGGGCACGTCCTCCGCATTGTCCGCGCGGATCATTTCGGCTGGCCGGTCAAAACTGGTTCCTGACCCGGCTGGCCCCTGATCAAAACGAATACGCAATTGCATCCTCATTTGCCGTGCTGCGCGGTATAGAGAATACGCCGCCAAGGGAAAGGGGGGAAAGCGGCAATTTCGCCCCTGTTTCCGATCCCCCTTGCACCTTTTCGCGCGGTCCCTATAACGCAGGACAATTTGGGCGCTTGGGGGTGCCCTGAATCGCGGACAATCGAAGGAACGTGGCCATGCCGAGAAGAACCGACATTCAGTCGATCATGATCATCGGGGCGGGCCCCATTGTTATTGGTCAGGCTTGCGAGTTCGACTATTCCGGCGCTCAGGCCTGCAAGGCACTACGGGAAGAAGGATACCGGGTCATTCTGGTGAACTCAAACCCCGCTACGATCATGACCGACCCCGGGCTGGCCGACGCAACATATATCGAACCGATTACGCCCGAAGTTGTCGCCAAGATCATTGAAAAAGAACGCCCCGACGCGCTGCTGCCCACGATGGGCGGGCAGACCGGCCTGAACACCTCGCTCGCGCTGGAAGAGATGGGCGTGCTGGACAAGTTTGGCGTCGAAATGATCGGTGCCAAGCGCGACGCCATTGAAATGGCCGAAGACCGCGCCTTGTTCCGCGAGGCGATGGACCGGCTGGGCATCGAAAATCCCAAGGCCGAGATCGTGACTGCCCCCAAGAACGAAAGCGGCAAGAAAGACCTGGACGCCGGTGTGGCGCTGGCCCTCGAAACCCTTGAAAATGTCGGCTTACCCGCCATCATCCGCCCCGCCTTTACGCTGGGCGGCACAGGCGGCGGCGTGGCGTATAACCGCGAAGACTATATCCATATTTGTCGCACCGGCATGGATGCCTCGCCAGTGGGCCAGATCCTAATCGACGAAAGCCTTTTGGGATGGAAAGAATACGAGATGGAGGTGGTGCGCGACACCGCCGACAACGCCATCATCGTCTGCTCCATCGAAAACATCGACCCGATGGGCGTGCACACGGGTGACTCGATCACCGTCGCCCCGGCCCTGACGCTGACTGACAAAGAATACCAGGTCATGCGCAATCACTCGATTGCCGTGCTGCGCGAGATCGGCGTCGAGACCGGCGGATCGAACGTACAATGGGCGATCAACCCGGTCGACGGACGGATGGTCGTGATCGAGATGAACCCGCGCGTATCGCGTTCTTCGGCGCTGGCGTCAAAGGCAACCGGTTTCCCGATTGCCAAGATCGCCGCCAAGCTGGCCGTCGGTTATACGCTGGATGAGCTGGACAACGACATCACCAAAGTCACCCCGGCCAGCTTTGAGCCGACCATCGACTATGTTGTCACCAAGATTCCGAAATTCGCGTTCGAGAAATTCCCCGGCTCCGAGCCCTACCTGACCACCGCCATGAAATCGGTGGGTGAGGCCATGTCTATCGGCCGTACTATCCACGAATCGATGCAAAAGGCGCTGGCTTCGATGGAATCGGGTCTGACCGGGTTTGATGAGGTGGAAATCCCCGGCCTGAATGTCGGTGTCTGGGACGAAGCCGACGACAAGGCCGCCGTCATCAAAGCAATCAGCCAGCAGACGCCCGACCGTCTGCGCACCATCGCGCAAGCAATGCGCCACGGGCTGACCGACGATGAGATCTTTGGCGTCACCAAGTTCGACCCTTGGTTCCTTGCCCGTATCCGCGAGATAATCGAAGCCGAACGCCAAGTGCGCAAAGACGGCCTGCCCGTGACCGAGGAAGGCATCCGTAAGCTCAAGATGCTGGGCTTTACTGACGCGCGTTTGGGAAATCTGACTGGTCGTGACGAAGACAACGTCCGCCGGGCGCGCCGCAATCTGGGCGTTACAGCCGTGTTCAAACGCATCGACACCTGCGCCGCCGAGTTCGAGGCGCAGACGCCCTATATGTACTCGACCTACGAAGCCCCCATGATGGGTGACGTAGAATGCGAGGCGCGTCCGTCTGACCGCAAGAAAGTCGTCATCCTTGGCGGTGGCCCGAACCGGATTGGTCAAGGCATCGAGTTCGACTATTGCTGCTGCCACGCCTGTTTCGCGCTGACCGACGCTGGTTATGAAACCATCATGATCAACTGCAACCCCGAGACCGTGTCGACCGACTACGACACCTCGGATCGTCTTTATTTTGAACCTCTGACTTTCGAACACGTCATGGAAATCCTGACGAAGGAACAGGAAAACGGCACGCTGCACGGTGTGATTGTTCAATACGGCGGTCAGACCCCGCTAAAACTGGCCAACGCGCTGGAATCAGAAGGCATTCCGATCCTCGGCACCACGCCGGACGCCATCGACCTGGCCGAAGACCGTGAACGGTTCCAGGCACTGGTCAATGATCTGGGCTTGAAACAGCCTAAGAATGGCATCGCATCTACCGACGAACAAGCGCTGGAAATTGCTGAAGATATCGGTTTCCCGCTGGTGATCCGCCCCTCATACGTTCTGGGTGGTCGCGCTATGGAAATCGTGCGCGATATGGATCAGCTGAAACGCTACATCAACGAGGCGGTGGTCGTCTCGGGTGACAGCCCTGTACTGCTGGATAGCTATCTGGCTGGTGCGGTTGAGCTGGACGTCGACGCCCTTTGTGATGGCACAGACGTTCACGTTGCAGGCATCATGCAGCACATCGAAGAAGCCGGCGTCCACTCGGGTGACTCGGCCTGTTCGCTGCCGCCCTATTCGCTGTCAAAAGAAATCATCGTGCAAATCAAGGACCAGGCATACAAATTGGCCAAGGCACTGAACGTTGTCGGCCTGATGAATGTGCAGTTCGCGATCAAGGACGATGAAATCTACCTGATCGAAGTAAACCCACGCGCCTCGCGGACCGTACCGTTTGTGGCCAAGGCGACCGACAGTGCGATTGCTTCGATTGCAGCACGCGTCATGGCCGGTGAGAAACTTTCGAACTTCCCTATGCGCCCCGCATACAAGGATGGTCAGGATACCAAGATTGCCGACCAGATGACGCTGGCCGATCCGGACATGCCGTGGTTCTCGGTGAAAGAGGCTGTTTTGCCTTTTGCCCGCTTCCCCGGCGTTGACACCATTCTGGGCCCGGAAATGCGTTCCACTGGCGAGGTCATGGGCTGGGACCGCGACTTCCCGCGCGCCTTCCTCAAGGCGCAGATGGGCGCAGGCATGGTTCTGCCCTCTTCGGGTCGTGCGTTTATCTCGATCAAGGACGCCGATAAAGGTGCCGCTATGCTTGAAGCCGCTCAAGTTCTGACGGAACAGGGCTTTTCGCTTGTCGCGACCCGTGGCACACAAAGCTGGTTGGCCGAGCAAGGCGTTGCCTGTGAGATCGTCAACAAGGTCTATGAGGGTCGCCCGGACGTGGTCGATATGTTGAAAGACGGCCAGGTTCAGCTGCTGATGAACACCACCGAAGGGGCGCAAGCGGTTGAGGACAGCAAGGCCATCCGATCCATCGCGCTGTACGACAAAATCCCGTACTACACGACGGCTGCCGCAAGCCACGCCGCCGCGCTGGCGATCAAGGCGCAGGCCGAGGGTGATGTCGAGGTTAGATCGCTACAGGGCTGATCGGCCTTAACCTGCTTACACGACCGAACGTTTCGCGCGCCCGTTGACCTTGTGTCCGCGGGCGCGCATCTTTTCTATGATTGAGCAGAAGGAAAAAAACAAATGCGCAGGTTTATGGTTTTCGCCGCAATGATGACGCTTGCAGCGTGTGATGTGCCCTTTGTCCCGTTGATCTAAAACAGATTTCAGTGCCGTTTTTCTGTAACCCTCCGATATAAAGGCCGTGTGATACCGTCTCTAAATCGGGGGAAGCCGTGCGCCTTTACGCCACTTATGGAACAAATGACCTGTCGCGGGCCAAAAGGTTCTATGACGCGATCTTTTCTGTCTTGGAACTGCCACGCCTTCCGGGATGGACCAAAGATCGTGCGGGTTGGGGAACCGAACCAGACGATGGGACCGGGTTCTGGATATACACACCCTTTGACGGGAACCCTGCCAATGTGGGCAAAGGGACGATGATCGCATTTCCCACCCAAAGCGCCGCAACGGTCCGACAGTTTCACTCTGCAGGGCTGGAGTATGGTGGCACAGACGCTGGTGCCCCGGGTACAAGAGACTATTACGCACCTGAATTCTATGTCACTTATCTGCGCGACCCTGACGGGAACAAACTGTCCTGTTTTTATTATCACTATGACCCGGCAAGGGATCCGGGCGACTGAACCCGGCGCTAGAAATACCGATGAGCTGGCTATCTAAGCGCATGTAAGTTGGCGGCAACAATTCGAAATTGCCAGCAAGTTTAAGGCAACGACTTTGACACAAGAGCACTATCCGATTTTTGCCTCCAGCAGCCTTACGGAACTCGGGCTACGCCGCGAAATGAAACCGGGCCATGTTGGCCCAGACTATACCGAGCACGTGTACGACTATGACACGTTCTGGTACGATGCATTTTGGGACCGGGGCAGCCTGGTGGTTTTCTGCCCAAAACTGTTCGGCCTGTACCACGTGATCCGAGAAGGCCAGTTTTATCTGGATGAAGACAAAGTCGGGAAACCCCGCCTGAAGTCCCATGAGTTCTATGATCTATTGATCATCCGGACGTCAAAGAAGCCACAAACCCTAAGGTTTGAATGGCGCGGTTCTGGTGTCGAGTCGCCCGTGAATTCGGTCCAGCAGGATTCGGCCCCTCACACTGGGAAAAACGTGGCCGTAACCTTGTCGCGTGACAACGACCTGACCTGGATTGAAGATTT
Organism: Ruegeria sp. CDSB029; assembly: GCF_059611125.1. Lineage (NCBI taxonomy): Bacteria > Pseudomonadati > Pseudomonadota > Alphaproteobacteria > Rhodobacterales > Roseobacteraceae > Ruegeria > Ruegeria sp. CDSB029. The sequence continues at coordinate 222,686 of NZ_JBXWOX010000006.1, read as the reverse complement.
TGCCCGTTACCATTGCCAGGTGCATGGGCTGGAGCAGATGCTGTTCTTCGACAATGCCTCAACCCGGTATGGGCTGGACGACATCCGCGAAGCGCTGAGGCGGGGTGGGATCCATAACCCAACGGTGCTGTCCGCGCCTTTCAGGTACGGCGTTGTTTCGCAAGACAGAAAGGGCAAAAACCGTCACAATACGATGTTTCTGCAGACTTCGCTGCTGAACATCGCGCGCTTGCGTTTTCTTTCGGGCGCTCGCGCGGTTCTTCAATGTGATATTGATGAACTGGTCTGGTGCAAAAGCGGTTCAATTTTTGACCTCACCCAAAAACGGCCAACCGGGTTTGTCCGCCTGGGTGTGGAATGGCGGTATCCGGATGCAGGCTGCACCGAAAATTTTCGACATTCCGATCACATCCGCAAAAAGGCGGACGACAAACTGTGCAGAGCCAAATACTGCATCGCGCCCTCTGGTCCTCTTTGGTTTACGTCATGGCACGTCCACACAATCGGGCTGTTGAAGTCACGAGGCAGTCTGATCACCCCAAAATCCAATGGCGTCTGGCATTGCAAGGCAATCACGTCGAGCGCTTGGCGAAGTTATGACACTAATGCCCGATCCAACTATGACATTGCCCCTGAAACGCAGGCGGCCTTAGACCGAGTCAATTGGTCGAAAAACCCGGCTGGATAGGACACCAGCCGGGTTTGAGAAATTCGACAAAAATCTGAGCTGTTACGCAGCGGCTTCTTTAATCTCACGCTTTTCATCTCGCGCGAAGAAGATCATGTAGAAGACGGGCGCTGCGACCATCGTCAGGATTGTCGCGAAGGCCAGGCCGCCCATAATCGTCACCGCCATGGACTTGAAGAACGCATCTGTCAGCAACGGCGCCATGCCCAGAATAGTGGTGATCGCGGCCAGCATCACTGGGCGCAGACGTGAGACCGAGGCCTCGATGATCGACTCGCGCAAGCCTTTGCCGGTTTCGCGGACCAGATCGATTTCCTCGACCAAAACAATGCCGTTCTTGATTAGCATCCCCGACAGGCTGAGCAGACCCAGCAGCGCCGTGAAGGTGAACGGAAGACCAGTACCCAACAACCCGATAACCACGCCATTTACGGACATCGGCACCAGCAACCAGATGATAATCGGCTGACGGATGGCGTTAAAAATCAACACCGAAATCAGCACCATGATCAACAGGCTGACCGGCAACTGACGGCCCAGGCTTTCGTTGGCGTCACCGGCGTTTTCGAACTCGCCACCCCACTCCATGCGATACCCTGCGGGCAGTTCCATCTCTTCGATGGCAGCGCGAACTTCCGAGTGGACCTGAGCCGCCGTCAGACCCGCCGGAATTTCGGCGCCGACGGTAATGGTCAGCACCCGGTCACGACGATGAACCAGCGTGTTGAGCGATTTGTACTCGAACCCGTCGACCATCTGTTCGATTGGCACAAACTTTTCGGACTGATCCGAGTACACGACCTGATCGACGATCGAGTAATCTCCGTCCGCAGGGCGGCGGATGATGATCGGGATCAAACGGTCGCGTTCCCGGAATACACCCGCCCTGATACCATCGGTCGAAAATTGCAGCGTTCCGGCGATGTCTTCACGGGTGACACCGGCAGTCTGCGCTCGTTCTGTCGCATAGATAGGCTGAACCGCCAGTTCCTTCTCACGCCAGTCCTGATAGACATGCAAAGCGTTCTCGGACGCACCGCGCATCCGCTGAATCGCTTCGTCCGCAAGCTGCCGCAGAACAGCCGGATCACTACCCGAGAACCGGGCCTGGATCGGATCACCGCCGCCAGGGCCAAAGATCAGACGCTTGGTGCGGAACTCACCTTCGGGGAATTGAGCGGAGCCAAACGCCTCTAGATCAGCCTGCAATGCGGGAATGTCATCCAGAGTTTCTGTACGGATGATCATGTGGCCATAGCTGGGGTTCGGTTTCTCTGCCGAATAGGTCAGCAGAAACCGGGTTGCCCCCTGCCCAACAAATGTGGTGACGGCAACGACATCGTCGCGTTTGTCCAGCCATTCTTCGAATACAGCCATATCCTCGGCCGTTCGCGCGATGGGCGTACCTTGCGGCAGTTTGTAGTGCACGAAGAACAGCGGCGTGTTCGAATCGGGGAAGAACTGCTGTTTGACCAGTCCAAACCCGGCGAAACAGGCAACAGTGACGCTTATCAAACCGGCAACAACCAGCCAGCGGAACCGGAGCGCCCAGCGCAGGATGCTGCCGTAGACACGGAACATGATCCCGCCATAGGCATCCACAGCGCCTGCCTCACCCTGCTTGAAGAAATAGTGGCCCAGCATTGGTGTCACCGTCAGAGCCAGCACCCAGCTCAGCAGCAGTGAAATACCGATCACCGCAAACAGAGAGAACAGGAACTCGCCCGTCGCATCCGGGCTAAGACCGATCCCTGCAAAGGCCATGATCCCGATGACGGTCGCGCCCAACAACGGGATTTGCGTCTTGGAAGCAGCTTCATCCGCAGCATCGCGCGAGTTTTTCCCGCGCAGCATCGCGATCTGCATGCCCTCAGCCACAACGATGGCGTTATCCACCAACATACCCATCGCGATAATCAGCGCACCCAACGAGATCCTCTCCATCTCGATTGAGAACATCGACATGAACAGCAGCGTTCCCACCACGGTCAGCAACAGGGTTGAGCCGACAACAACCGCCGCGCGCCATCCCATGAACACCGCGAGTACGATAACCACAATGGTCACGGACATGGCCAGATTTACCAGAAAGTCATTCGAGGCCTGCTCGACCACCACGTGCTGTTGGTAGATCGGCAGGATTTCGACGCCAAACGGGATTTGCGAGTCCAGCTCGGCGAATTTTGCATCAGCGCGTTTGCCGACCTCGACAATGTTTTCGGTGGACAGACCCGCAATGCCCAATGTGAAAGCTTCGGTCCCGTTGAACCGGATCATCACCTCGGGGTCGGTCTGGCGACCACGATACACGTCGGACATATCAAACAAGTTGATCACCTGCCCTTGCGAGCCTACCGACAATCCCGCAATCGCTGAGACACTGTCCGACCCTTCGGCAGTCAGGATGGTCGTGCGGTCATTCTCTGAGCGGACCGAGCCCGAAGCGTTCACCGAATCCGCATTGGCAATAGCTTCATTGATGGACTGCAGCGGCACATTCTGGTTCACCGAGATGGCCAGATCGGGTTCTACAAAGATAGCCTCTTGCGGCAGGCCCATCACTTCTACGTCTGCGACGCCTTCGACGGTCAGCAATTCGCGCCGCAAGAAGGTGGACAGCTCGTGTTTTTCAGCGTCTGAAAACCCATCAGCCGTTACCGCATAGAACAGCCCGAACACGTCGCCGAACCTGTCATTGACCAGCGGCGCCTGCACTCCGGACGGCAGGCTGCGGGCCGTATCACGCACCTTGGCGCGCAGCTTGGTCCAGATTTCGGGCAATTCGGTTCCGTCATATGTCGATTGGATCTCAACTTCGATCAGCGAAAGCCCGGGCTGATTCACGGATGTGATCGTATCAACCTCACCCATTTGCTGGATGGCGGATTCCAGTGGCTCGGATACCTCCAGCGCCACCTGTTCAGCCGTTGCACCGGGATACTGGGTCACGATGACCGCGTTTTTAATAGTGAAGGCCGGATCTTCCAGACGTCCCAACGACAGAAACCCCCAGACGCCACCAAACAGGGCGATCAGGATTATCAGCCACGTATAGATCGGGCGATCAATGGATGCGCGCGCAATGTTCATCGATCCGCCCTTCAGTTTGCAAAGCCGACAAAGCGGCGAACGGCTTGGCCATCTGTCAACGTGCTGCCACCCGCGACGACGATCTCGTCACCATCGTTCAACCCTGTCAGAACACGGACTTCGCCGGTCTGCGTGGGTTCGATGGTAACCGGCACAAGCTGGACGGCGCCTTCATCGGCCCCAACCGGTGAAAACACCATGACGCCCAGACCGCCCTCAGCGTCCGAAATGATGGCCGTTGCGGGCACAACGATACCTGTCCGGGCGTCCTGGACTTTCACATTCACGGTCACTGACGAACCCGGCAAAATCTGCAATCCTTCAGGTGGCGTGAGGCCAAACTGGATGCGGAAAGTCTGACCCACGCTCGAGGTTTCGGCGTCAAATTCCCGGATCTGCAGGGGGAAGACCTCGTCGCTGGTTGGAAACTTCGCCGTAATCGCAATGTCATCTTCCTGACCCGATCGTTGGAACAGGATTTCCGGAACATCTACTTCGATCCGCAATTCGGACATATCGTGGATACGCACGATGGGCGCCCCTGCGTTTACAGTGGTAAAAGACTCGACCGTTCGGCGTGAGACCAGCGCGTCAAACGGCGCGGTCAGTGTGGCGTGTTCCAGATCATATTCGGCATCGCGGACGGCGATATCCGCCAGTTGCGCTTCGGTTTCCGCGTCGTCCACCGCCACCTGGCTGGCTGTGGTTCCGCGCAAACGAGAAAGACGGGCCACGGTACGATCCGCCTGATCCTTTTGCAGGACAGCGCGGTCATAGCGGCGCTGGAATGGTTCCTGATCCAGTTGCGCGATCAGCTCGCCCTTGGGTATCACAAACCCCTCGGTCACCGGCATTTCGACGATTTGCCCGGAAACCTGAAAGGCCAGATCGACGGTTTGCCGCGCAGCGACGCGACCAAAAAACTGGCGCGAGAAGCCGGGCGAAGTCTCTTGGACCATCATTAGTTTTACGGGCTTGGCGCTATCCTGCGCCAAAACGGAGGTGGCGAACACGGTCAGAGCGACGCTCAATACAGTGAAGAGTTTCATTTCTTCAATCCCTCAGGAATTCCTGTTTTCATTATATTTTCCCGGATTTTCCGGGCCAGTCGTGCAAATTCGGCAGTTTCGTCAGCATCCAGCCCAGAGGCTCGGCGGAACAGGTCCCCCGCCTCGGACATCAGAACCTGTCGCATCTCAAGCCCCTTGTCGGTCAGAACCAACAACCACGCCCGACGGTCTTCCGGATCGCGCTGTCGGGTCAGGTATCCTGCCTCTTCCAGCGCGTCAGCGGTTGACGTGATGGTGGACGGCACCGTCAGCATGTCTGCAGCCAAAACGCCCATGCGTTTGGGTCGCTCAAGCTTGACCATCATATGGCATTCCTGATGGCTCAGCCCGACCTCAAGTGCGTCAAGGCTTTCTTCCAGTTTCCAGTAGAGCGCATAGACCCCCATCATCGCCTGCACTTCTGGACTGAGGCAGCGCACCAGCGCACTGTCGTCATGGGTCATCGGTGAATCCGTTTGTGACTTTGGCCTCGCATATACTTCGAAATATGAACTATTCAAGATGCGAAGTGGATTTCAGCGCAAACTTTGACATTCCCTTGGGTCAACGTCTCTTGATCTAACCCTTGTAAGCCTGCATTTTGGGCGAATCCGAAACATTCAGGTCTTATCATGTACACGCCCGCGATCACCGGCTCAGGTGTTTTCACCCCCGAAAACGTCATCACCAACGCCGAACTTGTCACGGCCTTCAACGCCTATGCCGACAAGATGAACGCCCAAAACGCAGACGCAATCGCGGCGGGTGAGATTGAGCCGATGCAGCATTCGTCGGAAGAGTTCATCTTCAAGGCCTCGGGTATCGAGAAACGCTACGTGATGGACAAGGACGGTGTTCTGGACCCTGACGTGATGCATCCTTTGTTGCGTCAACGTGGCGATAACGAACCGGGCATCATGACCGAGATGGCCGTGGATGCGTGTAAAAAGGCGCTGGAACAGGCCGGGCGCAGCGCTGAGGACGTTGATCTGGTGATCTGCGCCGCCTCGAACCACGAACGCGCCTATCCTGCGGTTGCTATCGAGATACAGCAGGCCCTTGGGATCAGCGGGTTCGGGTTTGATATGAATGTCGCCTGTTCTTCGGCCACTTTCGGGATTCAGGCCGCCGCGGACATGGTCCGCTCCGGCTCGGTCCGCGCCGCATTGGTGGTAAACCCCGAGATTTGTTCAGGGCATCTGGAATGGCGCGACCGCGATTGTCATTTCATCTTTGGCGACGTGGCCACCGCCACTTTGATCGAGCGGGTCGAAGACGCGAAGGGTCCGCATTTCGAAATTCTGTCAACACGCTGCGCGACCGAATTCTCGAACAATATCCGCAACAACAACGGCTTCCTGCGTCGTTCACGCCCTGACGGGGTGGTCGACCGCCGTGACATGCAGTTCATGCAGAACGGACGCAAAGTCTTCAAAGAAGTGCTGCCAATGGTCAGCAAGCACATCTCGGATCACATGGACGCGGAAGGCGTGAACAGCGATGACCTGAAACGCCTGTGGCTGCATCAGGCCAACAAGACCATGAATGACTTCATCGGCAAGAAGGTTCTGGGACGCGAACCCGAGGTAGGCGAACAGCCCAACATCCTGCAAGATTATGCCAACACCTCCTCGGCCGGGTCCATCATCGCGTTTTCCAAGTATTCGGATGATCTGTCAGATGGAGATGTCGGCCTGATCTGTTCCTTCGGCGCGGGGTATTCAGTTGGATCGGTGATTGTTAAGCGCCACGGGTGATATGCCGAGATCACTCGGGGCAAACACCAAGCCAAGGGCCGTCGCGGCTCTCGCGTGTTACTTCCAACCAACGGTTTGGCTCTGACTTACACCATTGGTACAAGGCTGGGTCTAGTGGCCGAGTGAACGTCGCTACAACCTGATCCGTTTCCAAATTGACCTGCTTTAAACCAGCTTCGGGCAATACCGCTTTCAGCGCATCACCTAGTGCGGACAACCCGGCCCGTGCAGCAATATCCGACGTCGGGAATTGTGTCGAAATGTGAAAACTGGAAAACGCCACTTCTTCATCTTTGGGCATTCCCCTTAAACCAGCGACAATCAGCTTTCGTCCCAGATCTTGAGAGGCAAGTTCACAGCCTCTGCTCGAGTTCCGGGGGCGGGGCCATTTCCAAAGTTCGGATCCCAAATAGATCTGGAGTTGCCCCTCATTTGGCAAAACGTAGCGGCCGGGACTTGTTTTGATGTCAGCAACGCTCGTTGCGCCATCAATTAGCCAGACAGCGTCATCGGTCACGTCCGCGGTCACTTCGGCCAACTCTTTCAGCTTGAACTTTTCATCCAAGACCGGGCGCACCAAAATCGCCTTCGGAAAAGCCTGCGTACAGACCTTCAAAATTACCCGAGACGTTTCGAGCGTGATCCGATCCAAGTAAGCTCGAAAGTAAGTTGTTTCGCCGGACAAGTCAGTGTTTCTGTCTGCATCAGGGCTGGATTCCGTGGGTAGAACACCCTGAACAGTGACACCAAAATAGTGGCAGAAATGCCTCAGCGAAATCGTCCCGTCTAAGATCGGGCCAACATCCGCCTCAAGAATCGGTTCGGCGCTGGCGGGGTCGGCACCGGGTTTTTCAGCAATCTGAACGCTCAGCCGACCGCCTCGGTAGCGAACATAAACATCCCGTTCGTCATGAGTTTGGCCATAGAACTGGCTCGGGCATGACCCGCCGCCGTTCAGCAAGGCAAGGTCAAGATTCAGAGGTTTAGGAAGCTTGGGCGTATGGAAATTAAACATAGCTTGTCGCCTGATCCCCATTCGAGGGGCAATTGACCGTAGCGAGTAGAAGGCAAACAGCTGTCAGCTCACGCTTTCCTCTTCCAGATGCAGCTTCATATCCAGCAGGACCTGTTGCAGCTGGCTGGTTTCCCTCAGAAGACGCTTGGCTTCGTTCACCGTGATGATGCCGTCCTCGATCGCCGATTGATATTCGGTCATCAGCATCGCAAACCGCTGGCTCAGCGCGATGACGTCGGAATTCACTCCACCGGTGCGGGGGCTGTCGTCATTGCGCCCGTCATAGGACAGGGTGATATTCTTCAGATCGGCAAGCGCCGAGGTGACGTGAGGGAAGTTTGCCACTGCCTCAAGCCGCGCCACCGCATCGACCGGCATGAACCGATCAGTATGTTCGACATTGTCAGAATAATAACGGCCCAACGTGGCTTTTGATTTGCCGGTAATCTCGCACGCGGATTCGATTCCCACGTCTTTAACCAGCGCTTCTGTGTGTTTTTTCAGGTAGGCCCCGATATCTGCCATGTTTTTACCTTTACTGCCTGCACGCCCCACTAAATCTGCCATTGCGGGGGAAAGGGAAAAGAAAATTCCCATACTCGATTCATAATTGAAATGTCATATGTTGGCTATCCCTCAGATATGCGGGGGTTTTGTGAGTGAGTGGCGGCATTTAATGCCGGTAATGAGTGATTGCGGGTCGGTATTCTTGTCCCGCTACGGTTAGGCCGCATGTTGGCCGACGGCGTCGCCGTTGTTGGGGCGGGGGGATCCATCCCCAATGGGCTTACGCTCGACCTCTGCAACGATAATGGCGACGTCGCTTATTAAAGCTCTTGATGGCTTGCCCGATCAAAGCAGGCGTTTTAGACCCGACCCATGGCAAAACTATACTTTAATTATTCGACGATGAACGCGGGAAAATCGACCGTGTTACTGCAAGCCTCGCACAATTACCGTGAGAGGGGGATGGACACCTATTTGATGACCGCGGCCCTTGATGGCCGGGCCGGTGTTGGCAGGATTGCGTCGCGGATCGGCATATCGGCTGATGCGGACACGTTCGCCGCTGGAACCGACGTGTTCGCGATGATTGAACAGCGCCTGAAAAAAGGGAACATCACCTGCGTTTTTATTGATGAGGCGCAATTTTTGACCGAAGAGCAAGTCTGGCAATTGGCCCGTGCAGTGGATGACCTGCGGGTGCCTGTGCTTGCCTATGGCTTGCGCGTGGATTTTCAGGGCTGCCTGTTTCCCGGCTCCGCTGCCTTGCTGGCATTGGCAGACGAGATGCGCGAAGTGCGGACCATTTGCGAATGCGGCCGCAAGGCGACGATGGTCATCCGTCAAGACGAAAACGGCAACGCCATCACCGAGGGCGCGCAGGTGCAGATCGGCGGCAATGAAACTTATATTTCGCTGTGCCGCAAACACTGGCGCGAGGCCGTCGGGCGCTAGACCGGGTTCGGCAAAGATCGCCCCGCGACGAAAGCAGTAACGTTGTCCAGCGCTATATGCCCCATATCGGTGCGCACCTCTTCGGTCGCTGTGCCAAGATGGGGCAGTATCGTCACATTCTCCATATCGCGCAGGGCCTGCGGAACGGTGGGTTCGAACTCATAAACATCAAGGCCCGCGCCTGCGATCTGACCTGATTGCAGGGCGTTGACCAGTGCGGATTCGTCCACAACTTCTCCGCGCGCGATGTTGATCAAGATGCCCGAAGGTTTCATCGCCTCCAGCACCGGCGCATTGATCAGGTGGCGCGTTTGCGCACCGCCTGGAACGGCGAGCACCAGGAAATCGACCGCAGCCGCCAGTTCTTTCAGGTCCGGTATGTTTTCTGCGGGAAACTCCACCTCTTTCGGGCTGCGCGACTGGTACGCCACGTCCATCCCAAAACCGAAATGACAACGCCACGAAATGGCCTGACCAATTCTGCCCATCCCGACGATCCCAACGCGTTTTCCGGTCACATGATGCCCCAGCATTTGCGTCGGATGCCAGCCTTGCCATTTGCCCGAACGAACCAGCCGTTCCCCCTCGCCCGCGCGGCGCGCGGTCGACAACAGCAACGTCATCGCGATGTCTGCCGTGGCATCGGTAACCGCACCGGGGGTGTTTGAGACCTGAATCCCTGCAGCCCGCGCGGCTACGACGTCGATATGATTGTACCCTACGCCGAAATTTGCCAGCAGTTTGCAGCGCGGCTGCGGCACTTCCGCGAAAATTGTGGCCGAAAACTGATCGCCCAGGGTGGGCACGACCACATCAAATTCGGCCAATGCGTGCCGCATTTCGTCGGGCGACATTGGCAACGTGCTGCTGCGGATCTCGACGTCGAACTCGGCGCGAGCGCGCGCCTCGACGGCGGCCGTCATGGGGCGTGCGATCAAAAGTTTCATCAGTGCATCCGCCCGCCGGTTGGAACCTCGCCATCCGGACCGATCAGAACGATCTCGCCCTTGTCGTCGGGCAGGCCCAGCACCAGAACCTCGGACATGAACTTGCCGATCTGGCGCGGTGGGAAATTGACAACGGCCATCACCTGCTTGCCAACCAACGTCGTCGGATCGTAATGCGCCGTTATCTGGGCTGAGGTTCGGCGCTCGCCAATTTCGTCTCCAAAGTCGATCCACATCTTGATCGCGGGCTTGCGGGCCTCTGGGTAAGGCTCGGCGCGGACAACCTTACCGACCCGAATGTCGACCTTCAGAAAATCATCGAATGAAATCTCACTCACGGGACAGCTCCTTGGATCGGTCAGTTGCAGCCTTGACGGCGCGGTGCAACAGATCGGGGAAACCTTCTTCCTCATGCATCAGCACTTCAAGCGCAGCTTGCGTCGTACCGTTGGGCGACGTCACGTTGACACGCAGCTGCGATGGGTCTTCCTCTGCCGCCATGGCCAAAGCCCCTGCCCCGGCAACGGTCGATTTGGCCAGTTTCATCGCCAGATCAGGCGGCAAGCCTTGCGCCTGTCCGGCTGCTGCCAGCGTTTCGATCAGGTGGAAGACATAAGCAGGCCCCGAACCGCTCAGCCCGGTCACCGCGTCCATCTGCGCCTCGTCCTCAAGGCGAACTGTGTCACCAATTGCGGACAGCAGGTTTTCCGTTAGGGCTACATCGGTGTCTGAGGCGTTTGCATTGCCGATCAATGCTGTGATCCCCTGCCGGATCGCCGCCGGTGTATTTGGCATCGCCCGCACAATTGGGGTGCCTTCACCCAACAAAGCTTCAAAGGTGGCGATTGATGTGCCCGCTGCGACTGACACAAACAGGCTGCCGCCTCCGCCCAGCGCTTTGATCGCTGGCAGTGCCTCGCCCATCATCTGTGGCTTGACGGCCACCAATACGACCGCCGGGGCCTCGGGTAATGGAGTGTTGATATTGACGCCCTGCGCCTTCAGCCAATCCGAAGGATACGGGTCGATCACCCAGACGGCTGACGTAGGAAGGCCATGCTCCAACCAACCGGCGAGCATGGCCGAACCCATCTTGCCGCATCCCAGAAGAACCAGCCCCTGCTCGGCGACGCGTGACATGTCCATGATTGCCCCTCTCCATATCCGGTTTGGGGCAAATCTTTACGCGCGGCCGTAGGCCTCTGCAATGGCGACCTGCATCGCGTCCTCGGGATCGCGGTTGCCCCAGGTGACCAGTTGGATCGCGGGGTAATAGCGCTCGGCGCTCAGAACCGCGGCGGTGATCATTGTGTCGATCTGTTCCGGGCTGGCCATCTGGCCACCCGCCAGAACCAAACCGTACCGGTAGACCATCAGCTTTTGATTGGCCCAATACGTAAATGCACCAGCCCAGCACTGATCATTCATCTTGTTGAGCAGCTCATAAAGCTCGTTCTCGCGCTCGGATGGAGGTTCCATTTCGAAAGAACACACCATGCGGAGCGTTTCGTCATAGTTGGACCAGGCCAAGGTGATCGAATAGGTGCGCCACTGTCCTTCGACAGCCATGGCAATCTGATCATCCCCGATCCGGTCGAAATCCCAGTCGTGGTGTTCGGCAAGATGTTCAACAATGTCGATTGGATGAAGGTCTTCTTCGAGAAACTGTTCGGAAAGGGCCATAATGCCACCTCACTAATCTCTAGCCTTTTAGGGGCTGGCAGCGCCCCAGCGCTAGTTGCTTGCTCTACAAGCCGGGCTTCCCCAGTCTGCCTGTACTAGATATGGTGCGCCGCTGGCAGGGTTCTGGCAACCCTATTTGTTGGGGATAACATCAATAAGTTGTGGACAGTCGGCAACGGCGATCAAAATATTGGCGCCACCGCCAGCTTTGTCTTGATTAAATTTGGTAAGGTGTCAAAATACACAACACCGCACAATCCCAGCGTGGATTGCGCGGCGGTTTTCTTTTTTCAAAATCTCGAGTGTGCGGAACTTATTTGTCCAGCTTGGCTTCAAGCGCGGCAATACGTGCCTCAAGCGCTGCGTTCTCTTCGCGCGCCTTCTGGGCCATGGCGCGCACAGCATCAAATTCTTCGCGCGTGACGAAATCACGATCGGCTAACCAGCGGTCGATCATCGACTTCATGGCGTTCTCGGCTTCTTCCCGCGCGCCTTGCGCGACGCCCATGGCGTTGGTCATCAGTTGGGAAACGTCATCAAGAATCTTATTACGGGTTTGCATGGCTTTACTCCGGTATCGCGGTTGGTCTCTATATGGGCAAAGAATGGCCCGGGCTCAAGGTTGACTTGCCCCGCTAACCCCGGGCAATGAGACGCACATGCAGGCTGTTCTGAATTTCCCCGACCTTTCGCCCGAAGTTTTCTCGATCTCGCTGTTCGGGATGGAGTTCGCACTTAGATGGTACGCGCTGGCCTATATCGCCGGTATTCTGATCGCATGGCGATTGGGTACTGCGGCGCTGAAGCGTCCGGCCCTTTGGCCTGCAGATACTCCACCGATGAAACCGCAGCAGTTGGAGGATCTGATCACCTGGATCATCCTCGGCGTGATTCTCGGCGGGCGTCTGGGGTTCGTTCTGTTTTACCAACCGGCTTACTACCTATCGCACCCGTTGGAGATATTGATGATCTGGCAGGGCGGTATGGCCTTCCATGGTGGTTTGCTGGGGGTCGTCGTTGCGTCCTATCTCTATGCGCGGCGTTACCAGGTCCCGGTTTTGTCTTTGGCCGATCTGATCGCACACGCTGTGCCGCCCGGACTGCTGTTGGGGCGGTTGGCGAACTTCACTAATGCCGAGCTTTGGGGGCGACCCAGCGACGTTCCATGGGCAGTGATCTTTCCAGGTGGCGCCGCGCAGGACTGCCCTGGTGTTGTGGCCGGGATGTGTGCCCGACACCCCTCGCAGCTTTATGAAGCTGCACTGGAAGGTTTGTTGCTGGGCGCACTTCTACTGTGGATGGCCTATCGGCGTGGGGCGTTTCACAAGCCCGGTCTGGTGATGGGTGTATTTCTGGCAGGTTATGGCGCCTCGCGTTTCATTGTTGAGTTCTTTCGTCAGCCTGACGCACAGTTCGTCTCGGCAGGGAATCCGCTGGGGCTGGCGTGGCACGTGGGCGGCTATGGTCTGACCATGGGGCAAATGCTATCGCTGCCAATGATCGCGCTTGGCCTTTGGTTTGCACTGCGCGCGCGACGCACTCAATGAACCTTAAGCATCACCTACTGGCGCAAATTGCGCTGAATGGCCCGATGAGCGTGGCCGATTTCATGACTGAATGCCTGCTGAACCCTAAGTTTGGATACTACACCACCCGCGATCCGCTGGGGGCGCAGGGGGATTTCATCACTGCACCGGAAATCAGCCAGATGTTCGGAGAGTTGATCGGGCTTGCTCTGGCGCAAAGCTGGATGGATCAAGGCAAGCCGGACAGGTTCATTCTAGCAGAGCTGGGACCGGGTCGCGGCACACTGATGGCAGATATCCTGCGCGCAACCAGCAGCATATCTGGATTTCACGAGGCCGCAGAAATTGTTTTGTTCGAGGCCTCCCCTGCCCTGCGGGACAGGCAGGCGCAATTGCTGAGCTGTCACAACCCGCGTTGGATCGATACGCTCACCGCCCTGCCCCAAGCCCCCCTGTTTCTGGTGGCGAACGAGTTTTTTGATGCCCTGCCAGTCCGCCAATTCATACGTGAAGGTGATGGCTGGCGCGAACGTCTAATCGGTGCGCAGGGCGAATCGCTTACGTATGGGCTGGGGCCGAACACGGCTCAGATCGGTCTGGCAGATCGCATGACCGACACCCAAGATAGCGATTTGGTTGAACTTTGCGCGGCCGCAATTCCGATCCTGACCGTGATCGCTGGGCGGATCGCCACTTATGGCGGGGCGGGTCTGATCGTGGATTACGGTGACTGGCATTCGCTGGGCGACACGTTTCAAGCTTTGCAATCACATGAACGTGTTGATCCCCTGCAAGCTCCGGGTCGGGCGGATCTGACCGCGCATGTAGATTTTGAGCCCCTTGCTATTGCCGCACGCGCCGCCGGTTGCGCCCATACAAAGCTGACACCTCAGGGCATGTTTCTGGAACGGCTGGGCATCACGGCCCGCGCACAGGCGCTGGCTGCGCCACTCGGCGGGTCTGAGCTTGAGGCGCTCATTGCTGCACATCGCCGGTTGACGCATCCCGAGGAAATGGGAAATCTGTTCAAAGTACTGGGCCTCTACCCTTCTTATGCTGCACCTCCACCGGGACTGGAACCATGACATTGGAAATTCTGACCTCGGACGTCCTATCGCCTGTCCGCCACGGGTTTTTCAGCCGTCGGGGCGGAGCGTCTTCCGGAATATTCGCGGGTTTAAACTGCGGCTATGGCTCGTCTGACCAAACCGAAGCGGTGGCAGTGAACCGTCAGCGCGTGGCCGCGGCGATGGAGGTCAACCCGGACGCATTGGTCGGGGTGCATCAAGTGCATTCCCCAACCGTTCTGACGGTGGACGCTCCGATAAATGGCGACAAACCCAAAGCGGATGCGGTTGTCACCGCAACCCCGGGATTGGCGCTGACGATTCTGACAGCGGATTGCCAACCGGTCCTGTTTGCCGATTCTGACGCGAATGTGATCGGGGCTGCGCATGCCGGGTGGCGCGGTGCTTTGGACGGTGTATTGGAGGCAACCCTGGACGCGATGGAGGCATTGGGCGCGCAGCGGGAAAACACCGTCGCTGTCATTGGTCCTACGATTTCTCAAAACGCGTATGAGGTCGGTCCAGATTTCCTGGATGAATTCGCAGCGGATTCGCCCGAAAACCTTAGGTTCTTCGCGAATGGCAATGGGGATCGACTGCAGTTCGACCTGCCCGCCTTTGGTCTGCACAGATTGCGGCAAGCCGGGGTGGGTCAGGCGGAATGGACGCGGCACTGCACCTATTCAGACCCGGACAGATTTTATTCCTTCCGCCGCTCGACCCACGCGAAAGAAGCCGATTATGGCCGTTTGATCTCCGCCATTAAATTGTAGAGCGCGCCCAAAATGTGGCGAAATCGCCGCTTTTTCGCCACATTTGTTGTGTCTGTTTGAGTCGAGACATTTTGACTTTTATTGTCCGCACTCAGGTGTTTATCAAACGATTATCCCGCGGTGCGAGGCATTCCAAAGAAGAGGATCTGCCGACCTTCGACTTTACTGTTTAAATCCTGAGTCAGCCTTATCGGTGCCGCATTGACGCGCCACACTGATCCTACACAGGAACCCGGGGTAGCTGCCCCGGTACGACTAGGAATAATAACATGAAGGTTAAATCTCGTTTTCTCAGTGCCGTTGTTGCGGCCACGCGAGAACAGGCACCGGAAATGCCGTGGAAACGGGTTTCCAGTTCTTCGATCAGGGTCGCGCGCCGCTTGGCACGCCAACGCTGATCAAAAGCCCAAGGAACCATGCTGCCGGTTCCAAGGGTCAAGACGCACATCGGAGGGGTGCTCCGGGCCGGTGTGTGACCAACCGCTGAAATTTCCAGCGGCCTGGTTCAGGGGTGTGTGTGCGCAGGTAATTTCCGCCTGTGTTTTAGTGAGTTTGTCTGGGGGGTCAGTGTGTTGACCAAAGGAAAGCGAAAGTTCATCGCGTTGCGACGCCGCAAAGGCGTGCGCCCTGAGGTCGCTATCTCATTAAAGACAAAGAATACGCCGGTCAGGTTGCCCTGTACGGAGGGCTTTACCCGTCTGAACGGTATTTTAGGAGGGACGGAATAAAAATGACAATTCCACATTCCTTGACGCGCGCAGCCAGAAACGCGGTCGAAACTTCGGCCATGCTGCGCGAAATTCCGAAGACAAACGCAAGACCAAAGGCGCAGTTGCGGCGCTATGAGGTCAGTACCTTGATGCCGAACGGAGATGTTTCGCAAACGCGCCACATCGCCCCGGCATTGCCCATGTTCGAAGACGCCTTTTGTGCCTTTACACGCGGATCCCTGGTGGAAACCGAAAACGGCCCATTGGCGATCGAAGATCTGCTTCCGGGCGACATGGTTCTGACACAGGATGGCGCACTTCAGACCGTGTTGTGGAAGGGGTCGGTGACCCTGATTCCCGGGCGCGCGGATTCGCGGGGCCGAACACGCCCGCTAACTCGGATCATGGCCGATACATTTGGAATGCAAAAGCCGCTGTCCGGCGTAATCGCGGGACCCGCAGCACGTCTGCTGGGCACACCTGCGCATCTGCGCCATTTACACGACGGGGGCGAAATTCTGACCCCTGTCCATGAATTCCAGGACGGTATGAGCGTGATCGAAACATTGCCGCCGACCCCGATTGAGCTGTTTCACATCTGCCTGAAACGTCATTCGGTCATCAAGGTCGATGGCCTGCAATTCGAATCATACCATCCGGGAGTCAATGCCGCACGCCAGGTTAGCCAATCGCTCAGATCGATCTACTTGAACTTGTTTGCGCATATCGAATCGCTGAGCGATTTTGGTCCACTGGTTCTACCACGCGCAGGAGACGGTGAGATAAATGCGCTTTCTGCGTGACAACGAAAACTAACTGCAATGTGGGGGCATTATGCAGCTGATAATTAGTTGGGTTCTATCATTAACGGTCGCTGCTTTTCTGCCGCCGTCAAAACCGCATCAAAAGCGAATGATGTTCACGCCGTCCGGTTCATTCGTTCTTCCAGAACGTCGAAGGGAACGCCGGGTTCGTCCTTGGCGCCGCGAATAACCAGCGATGTTTTTACGCTGGCTACATTGGGCGTGGTCAGCAGCTCACCCGTCAGAAACTGCTGAAAACTGCTCAGGTCGGGGGCGACGCATTTCAGGATAAAGTCCACCTCGCCGTTCAACATGTGGCATTCCCGGACCAGCGGCCATTCACGGCAGCGTTCCTCGAACGCGTTCAGTTCGGATTCGGCCTGGCTTTCCAGCCCCACCATGGCAAAGACCTGAACCTCGAACCCCAACTCGCGTGAGTTCACATCGGCATGGTAGCCGCGGATAAGCCCGGAATCCTCAAGCGTACGCACGCGCCGCAGGCAAGGCGGCGCAGAAATACCTACGCGTTTTGCCAGCTCTACATTGGTCATGCGACCGTCTGCCTGCAATTCTGCCAAAATCTTGCGGTCAATCTCATCCAGCCGTATCGCGACCATGAAATGCTCCTAATTTTTCGGTTGTTATATCAGCACCCGACCAATGCGCAATTATCTTTCGTACCTGCGCAATATTCTATATTTTCAATGTTCTTTTTTTGGGCGCCTTGCCGCAAATGCATTGCTGCCTGTCAAAAGGTTGGGGGTTTAAGCCCTGCGCGACGCTCGCTATATCCATCCGTCAGGGGCCACGCGCCCCAATCAGGCAGATCGAGTTGGGGGTACTATGGCCGAAACACGACACACCAGGGTTCTGATCATCGGATCGGGACCGGCCGGTTACACGGCCGGCGTTTATGCAAGCCGCGCGATGCTAGAGCCGATTCTGGTTCAGGGCATTGAGCCGGGTGGCCAGCTGACCACAACGACCGAGGTTGAAAACTGGCCCGGAGACACCGAGGTTCAAGGCCCTGACCTGATGGTGCGTATGCAGGACCATGCCAAGGCGATGGGTTGTGAGATCATTGGCGACATCATCACCGATCTGGACGTCAGCAAACGCCCGTTCACCGCAACAGGCGACAGCGGCACAGTCTATACGGCTGATGCTGTCATTTTGGCCACCGGCGCGCGCGCCAAATGGCTGGGGCTGCCGTCGGAAGAGAAATATAAGGGCTTTGGCGTTTCGGCGTGCGCGACCTGCGACGGCTTCTTTTATCGCGGGCAGGAAATCGTGGTAATCGGCGGCGGCAACACCGCCGTGGAAGAGGCGCTGTTCCTGACCAATTTTGCCAGCAAGGTCACGCTGATACACAGACGGGATGAGCTGCGCGCGGAAAAGATCCTGCAGGACCGGCTGCTGAAGCATGAAAAAATCGAACCCCTGTGGTTCCACGAGTTAGAAGAAGTGACCGGCACCGATGCCCCGCTGGGCGTCGAAGGTGTGCGGGTCAAAAACGTGAAGACCGGCGAGATTACCGAAATCCCCTGCAAAGGCGTTTTTGTCGCGATCGGACACGCACCTGCCAATGAACTGGTCAAGGACTCGCTGGAAAGCCATATGGGCGGCTATGTCGTGACCAAGCCAGGTTCGACCGAGACCTCGGTGCCGGGTGTATTTGCGGCGGGCGACCTGACTGACCACATCTACCGGCAAGCTGTCACCAGTGCGGGAATGGGATGCATGGCCGCACTGGACGCCGAGCGCTTCCTAGCCGAACAGGACTAATCAGATGCTGGAATTCTCTGGCCCGGTCTGGAGAATTTTGTTTCTGTCACAATTGGACGCCCCTTTGGCCCCTGCCCGGGCGCCAGAGGGGCGTTTTCATTACGCGGGACAATCGGCGCTTTACGCTTCGCACAGCGCGGAAGGCGCCGGAATCGCCATTCGGCGATATGTCACGGCAGGCGATCCACCAAGGGTGTTGGTGCAGGCAAACGTGACAGACGCAAAGCTGCTCGACCTACGGGGCCAGTCTGATGCATCCGTCATATGGCAGGATATTCACGCCAAATGGGGCACCTCGCCGACATGGCGGTTCTCGGACCGCGCGCGTGACGCAGGCGCTGACGGGTTGCTATATAGCTCACGCTCGCGCCCCGAACTCAGCCACATTGTCCTGTTCGACCCGTCTCCTTCGCTGATCCGTGTGAATACGCCGTCAACAGATTGGACGCCGCCCTATCCGCAACCTGCGCTTGACCGCTAAGCCGCGGCGTATCAGACTCGGCCTCAGGCGAGACCAACGCAGGTGATCTGATTGAAAACTGTTCTGTGGCAAGGCGGGTGGGCAACCCGGCTGAGGATCGGCAGCGGCCTGGTTCTATTCGCCTTTGCGTTCTTTCACTTCATCAACATCGGCCTTGGTCTGTTTCACACGGACTACCTGCATGACATGCAGGATGCCCGGCATGTAATCACACGTCACGATGTCGGCAGCATAATACTCTATGCTGCTCTTTTGATTCACTCGGGGTTAGCCCTGTACTCGATCAGCCAGCGCCGGACTTTGCGCATGCCGTTCAGCACAGGGTTGCAGATGGTTCTGGGGTTGTTGATCCCATTGCAGCTGATCTCGCATATCGTGCAAACGCGCTATGCGAACACGGTCTACGATGTGAACGATGAAATGGGCTATATCATCGTTCTGATGTGGCCCAGCTACGCGGTCTGGATGCAAAGCCTGTTGTTGCTGGTGGTGTGGGTACATGGCTGTATCGGACTGCACATGTGGCTGCGGCTGACCCGCTGGTGGCCCAAACTGGTGCCATATCTGATTGGCCTGGCTGTGTTTGTTCCCACATTTGCCCTTGCCGGAGTGCTGACGGAAGGGCGCCGTATCTGGGCCGATTTTGCAGACCCGTTTTTGCGCGAACAATATATCGAGCATTACAACTGGCCCTCTCCCGAAGACTTCCAGCACCTGTTCAGCGTAAAAGACAATGCGCTCATGGCGTTCTGGGTGGCCCTTGGCGCATCCCTGGCGGTATTTGCGATCCGCAAGCTGTGGCGCCGCCGACATTCCGTGCGCGTCAAGTACGCTCAAGGCCCTGAGGTCGTTGCCGAAAAAGGGATGACCCTACTTGAAATTTCCCAAGCCAACGGTATTCCACACACGGCGCTATGCGGTGGCAAAGGGCGCTGCACCACCTGCCGCGTGATTGTCGAGGCGGGCGGGGATCAACTGCCCGAACCTGGTGAGGTCGAAGCCCGAAGCCTAGCTGCGGTCAGCGCCCCGGCGGGTGCCCGGCTGGCATGTCAAATCCGACCGATGGCTCCGATCACAGCGTTTCGCATGTTCCGTCCAGATGGCGCCCGACACCGGGCACATGCAAGCCAGGGTCAGGAACGGCAATTGGCGGTCCTGTTTCTGGACATGCGCGGCTTTACCTCGCGCACCGCTGGCCAACTGCCCTATGACATCGTTTTCCTGCTAAACCGCTTTTTCGACGCCATCGTCCCCGCGATCACGGCCGAGGGCGGAGTGGTCGACAAATACATGGGCGACGGCCTGTTGGCCGTGTTCGAAACCAACGACGCCCAAAGCTCTGCTCGGGCCGGGATGAAAGCGGCCATTGATATCAGCCTTGCCTTGCAGCGTTTCAACCAGCAGCTGGAATCCGAGGGCAGCCCCCGGATCCGCATCGGAATGGGCCTGCATCTAGGGGACCTTGTTCTGGGTGAAATCGGTGCCGCAGGCCACGCCGCCCGTACAATCATCGGCGACACCGTAAATGTGGCCAGCCGGTTAGAAGCCGAAACCAAATCCCTGGGCTGCGAACTTCTGGTCTCGGAAGAGTTGTTGCTGGCGTCAGGATATGACGGCGATATGCGGCAGGTTCGCCCATTCGAGCTGCGTGGCGTGACGCGACCGATTCCCGCCCTGCCCGTCCTCAAAGCCGCGGATCTGAACGCCAATGTCACTGCATAAGAACACTCGCCCTGAATTGGGTGGAATTGTTGCCCACATCGGGAACCAGATTCGCAGATTGCCACGCAAACCGGAATTTCCTTCCATTGCGTGGAAAAACCGCGCATATCGTCCTTTGTTTCACCAAGGTATATGGACTTCACCCAAAAGCCGGGGCAAACGCCCCGTAATCAACGGCAAAGCAGCACTTTTACAAGAGTATTCCCATGACGATGTTAAGTAACCTGGCCCCAATCCCCGAATTGTTCGTGTCCTACGATTCAGCACAGAAACTGAAGGTGGAAGCCGCCGATCTGACCAGCTGGGACCTGAGCCCGCGCCAAATCTGCGATCTGGAATTGCTGATGAACGGCGGGTTCAACCCTCTCAAAGGCTTCCTGAGCCAGGCGGACTACGACAATGTCGTTGAGAACATGCGGCTGACCGATGGTACCCTTTGGCCGATGCCCATTACTCTGGACGTAGACGAGGCGTTTGCCGACAAAGTCGAATTGGGCCAGGACATCGCGCTGCGCGATCAGGAAGGCGTCATTCTCGGCACCATGACCGTCACCGACCGTTGGACACCGGACAAAGCCCGCGAGGCCGAGAAAGTCTTTGGTGCCGATGACGAGGCGCACCCGGCGGTGAATTACCTGCACAACGTGGCGGGTAAAGTGTATCTGGGCGGACCCGTGGTCGGCATTCAGCAGCCCGTCCACTATGACTTTCGCGCGCGCCGCGACACTCCGAACGAGTTGCGCGCCTATTTCCGCAAAGTCGGCTGGCGGCGTATCGTGGCGTTCCAGACCCGCAACCCTCTGCACCGCGCGCACCAGGAACTGACCTTTCGCGCCGCGAAAGAGGCGCAGGCCAACCTGCTGATCCATCCGGTCGTGGGCATGACCAAACCTGGCGACGTCGATCACTTCACCCGCGTGCGCTGCTATGAGGCAGTGCTGGACAAATACCCGGCCTCGACCACATCGATGTCGTTGTTGAACCTGGCAATGCGCATGGCCGGCCCGCGCGAAGCTGTCTGGCACGGGCTAATCCGTGCAAACCACGGCTGCACGCATTTCATCGTGGGTCGCGACCATGCGGGCCCGGGCAAGAACAGTCAGGGCGAAGATTTCTATGGCCCCTACGATGCGCAGGATCTGTTCCGCAAGTACCAGGATGAGATCGGCGTCGAAATGGTCGACTTCAAGCACATGGTTTTTGTGCAGGAACGCGCGCAATACGAGCCGAACGATGAGATTTTGGATAAGGACAATGTCACTATCCTGAATATATCGGGCACCGAGTTACGCCGTCGTCTGGCCGAAGGTCTGGAGATCCCGGAATGGTTCAGCTTTCCCGAGGTTGTCGCCGAATTGCGCAAGACCCGCCCACCGCGCAGCCAGCAGGGCTTTACTGTGTTCTTCACCGGCTTTTCGGGCTCGGGCAAATCCACCATCGCCAACGCGCTTATGGTCAAACTGATGGAGATGGGCGGCCGCCCGGTTACTTTGCTGGATGGTGACATCGTTCGGAAAAACCTGTCGTCCGAACTGGGCTTTTCGAAGGAACACCGCGACCTGAACATCCGTCGCATCGGCTATGTGGCCAGCGAGATCACCAAGAACGGCGGCATCGCAATCTGCGCGCCGATCGCGCCCTATGCCACGACCCGCCGTGCGGTCCGGGAAGAGATCGAGCAATTCGGCGCCTTCTGCGAGGTTCACGTGGCCACCACCATTGAGGAATGCGAACGCCGCGACCGCAAGGGACTGTACAAGCTGGCCCGCGAAGGCAAGATCAAAGAGTTCACTGGAATATCGGACCCGTATGACGTTCCCGCGGACCCCGAACTGAGCGTCGAGACCGAAAATGTCGAGGTCGACAACTGCGCCCATCAGGTTCTTCTGAAACTGGAAAGTATGGGGCTGATTGCAGCATCCTAATTGCTACAACAAACAAGCAAAGCGGCCAGCAGTGGCCGCTTTTTGTGTTGGATTGGCAAGCGCACGCTGCCTTGGTGCAAATGCAGACCCTAACCAAAACGCAAAGTGCCCATGACCCGCAACCTGCCTGCAATTGCCAGTTTCTGGTTCGGTTCAGACCTGAGCTGGCTCGAGGCGCTGTGCATTCAATCCTATCTGGATAACGGTCACCGGTTTATCCTGTATACCGTGCATGACATCCAAGGCGTGCCCAGGGGCGCCGAAGTACGGCCCGCTTCTGATATCCTTTGGCCCGCGCCGTTTGATTTCCGACCGGAAGACCGGTTAGGGGTCGCAGTGTTTTCCGACATTTTCCGGCTGCGGTTGATGCAGAAAACCCCGTTCATTTGGGTCGATCTGGATGCCTACTGCGTCAAGCCATTCGACTTTTCTTCGACTTACGTTTTCGGGTCGACGCAATCAGGCACTTTTCCCAATGGTGTTCTGCGTCTGCCACCAGACTCAGAGACGCTGGCGCTATGGATTGATTTCGTGATCTCTGCCAACCCGACCCAGCCCTGGCGTGGCGGTCGGCTGTTTCGACACAATCGCAGGCGCATCCGAAACGGAGAGACCTGGGGCATCGAAGCACTTCCCTGGGGCAGCTCCGGCCCCAAGGCGTTGGAGTATTTTCTGCGCCAGACCGGCGAGGACAGCCACGCGATGCAGCCGGATGTGTTCTATCCTTTGGACAAGGAACAGCTATGGAAACTGCACGATCCGCGCATTTCCACGGCCGAGATCGAACGGGATAAGGTGCATTCAGTTCACATCTACGGACATCAGAAAAAATTCATGGCAGCCAAAACCGCCGGGCTGCCGGTCAGCGGATCATATCTGCAGCGCCTTTGCCTTCGACATGGGATCAACGCGCTGGCGAATCCGATCTTGCCGGTGGGATGGCTGGCCCCGCGGCCATTGGACGACTAGGCCGCGTTTATCTGTTCCCGCAGGGTTCGCACCGCTCGGCCTTCAAAGTCACCGAACTCTGCCGCCTTGCTTTGTGCAGCTTTCAGATGCGGCAGGCGTTCGGCATAGTCGTCAGCGGACAGGCTGTTGATTGCGCGCTGAATGTCGGCCTCGGACTCACAGAGGATCATACCGGCTGTGTCCATGAAGTCCCCGATATTCGGGCACCCCCAATAGATCGGGACCGTTGAACACAGGACCGCATCCGTCAGCTTTTCCGAAAAATAGTTCTTCTCGCGCACATTCTCGATCACAACGGAATAGCGATACGGAGCCAGCCCGTCTGATTTGCGATCAAACGGCGTGTATCCCCGCCCCATGATATCAACGTCAGCGCCCGTTTCCCGCACCCAGTCAATCACCGAATGGCGAAGTTGGTGCCCTTCCAGATCGCGTTTGGCTGAGGCGATGAGCGAGCAGGATTTCGTTTTCTCTACGTTGAGGTCTCGCCAATCCGGCACCATCGTCACGCCGTAGGGCAGAAACACAGCGTTCGGAAGGTTCTGCAGCAACACGTCGTGGAACGTCATCACGCGAAAGAAACGCCGCCACGTGTAGCGCAGCATCTTGTCGTGCTTGGCGTGAATTGCCGACGGCTCACCCATCATCAGGGAAATCCGGGCGCGGGTCCCTCGGCGCAGGCGCAGATGGACGGTTGAATTAGGGTACATGATCAGGTGATCGGTACGCTCAAGATCGCCAACCGTTTTGCCCATCAGGCGCTCGGGGCACCCTTCGGGCCAGATCAGATCGGACAATGGAACCGAAGCCAGTTTCGGACCCAACCGATGCCCATAAGGAAGGATGGCGATCGCGGGTTCAGTCATTACAGTTGCCCGGGCAAATTGACCTGACCACGCATCAGAATATAGCCACGGCCCGCCACCTTGATACCGGTCATCGCATCGGCAGGTCCAACGCGTGTAACGGTCGCTTGGCCGGGGCGGCCCAAGTCGTGGCCCTGTTCTGCCGTAAACGTGTCCTTGGGCATCAGGCCATATTTCCAGAGATAAGCTGCCATCGCCCCGGTTGCGGAGCCGGTGAACGGATCCTCGGGCGGGCTGGGCGGCAACATCAAAAGGCGTGAGAACGTGTCGCCCGCCTCGCTCGCGCCCTCCAGCGTCACAATAAATGGCTCGGCCATATCCGATCCGGAATACCCTCCGGCCTCCATCACCTTGCGCAGCGGTTCTTGTGCCAGCTTTGCGGCACGTAGCGCTTCGAGGTCGCGCAGCACAGTGACGCAAAACGGCAACCCTGTGGATACCATCTGAGGTGGCGAGATGATCGCGCTTTCCGGTAGGCTGATGGCAGCGGCAACCAGGTCGGCAGGAACGATCGCACCGAATTGCGGGGCAACCTGCGTCATTTCAATCTCGTCACCGTTGAGTTGGATTAAAACGATCCCTGCCCCGGTGTCCAGTGTCAGCGCATCCCCCTGAAACAGCCCACGCGACCGCATCGCCGCCACAGTGGCTATTGTGGGATGCCCCGCAAAGGGGATCTCACGGCTGGCTAGAAAATAGCGCACTCGGACGTCGGCCACGTCAGACGGCCCGGTAAAGGTACATTCGACCAAGGACGTTTCGCGCACGTAAGCGGTACAGACATCTTCGGGCAGGACGGCCCCACCATGGACCACGGCGCATCCATTGCCGCCAAAGGCACGGTCGCTGAATGCGTCCACCCAGTCGAAATCAAACCAGCTCATGTATGGTGCCTCCGCCCTGCGAACCTGTATTGGTTCGCATATCTCACCCGTGGGGCGGCGGATGTCACGGGAAAATCACCTTCTGCGGGGCCGTTTCAGTGAACGGCCACCGGCGAGAAGTCATGTTCGCGCGCCAGAACAAAGGCTAGCTTGCGGTCTGCAACCAGCGCCAGTTGCTGGCCGTCGGAGTCGTGAACAGCGTAAAGCTGATCCAGATCACCGGCCTGTTCGCGCACTTCGCGCGGCAGGTCAGCTACATCGACAGCTTTCACATAAACGATCCGATCGCCTTCGGTGTTGATTTCAATCGGTGTATTCATTGCTCTTACCCCTTCCGAATATTGATTGTCTGAACCACGGTTTCCGGCACGGCGCGGGTCAGGTCCACATGCAGCAGACCGTTCTCAATGATCGCTTCGCCCACCTCAACACCATCGGCCAGCACAAACATGCGCTGAAACTGACGCGCCGCGATGCCGCGATGCAGAAAGATGCGCCCCTCGCTATCGTCGCGTTGACGGCCCCGGATCACCAGCTGGCGATCCTCGATGGTAATCGACAGGTCCTGTTCCGCAAAACCGGCCACGGCCAGCGTAATGCGATAGGAAAAATCCGAGGTCTGTTCGATGTTATAGGGCGGGTATCCTTCGTTTCCGGCCTTTGCAGACCGTTCCAGAAGGCGTTCCAATTGCTCGAACCCCAAAAGATGCGGGTATGAGCCAAGAGTAAGTTTCGACACGTATTTTCGTCCTTTATTGCCAAAGCGACGTGTAGTGCGGTCCCGTTTTGGCAACCGCGTATGATAGAATATGGGAATATGCAGGGATGTCCACAAGGTCTGGCCGGATAAACCCTGACACACTATCTTGTGTGGAAAGCACCACAACAACAACCGAGTCGCCCATGAACGCGCCCACTGACATTTCAATGAAGACAGATGAAGTTCTTCGGGTCGAACTGGAGGTCTTTCGCCGCCAGCACCGCGATCTGGACGAGGCGATCGAAGCGCTGCAAGCCACGGGGACGTCGGACCAGTTAACGATCAAGCGGCTGAAAAAGCAGAAACTGCGCCTTAAGGACATCATTCGCCTGATAGAGGATCGTCTGACCCCGGATATCATCGCCTGAAGGCCCTGTACCGCATTGCCAGATAGGCCGATTTGGCTATAGTGCGCGCTCTTTCGACAGGCAGGGGCGACAAGCGGATGAGCGATGTGAAAGTGGGGATCATCATGGGCAGCCAGTCGGACTGGCCCACGATGAAAGAAGCCGCAGATATTCTGGATGAACTGGGCATTGCGTATGAAAAACGCATCGTTTCGGCCCACCGCACCCCTGATCGCCTTTGGGACTATGGCAAAACCGCTGTTCAGCGCGGCTTGGATGTGATCATCGCGGGCGCAGGTGGTGCTGCACATCTGCCCGGGATGATGGCCTCAAAGACGCGCGTGCCGGTGATCGGTGTGCCGGTGCAAACACGGGCCCTGTCCGGCGTCGATTCGCTGTATTCTATTGTGCAGATGCCTAAAGGTTTCCCGGTGGCGACGATGGCCATCGGATCGGCCGGTGGGGCCAATGCCGGATTGATGGCGGCCGGTATCCTTGCCCTGCAAGACCCAGCGCTGGCTGATCGTCTGGATGCATGGCGCGCGGCCCTTTCGGCCTCGATCCCCAAGGAACCGCAGGGATGAGCCGTATCGGCTTCATCGGAACCGGACATATTGCAGCCCCCATTGCGCGTTTTCTTGTGGCCAAAGGGCACGAGATTGCTGTGACTGAGCGCAACGCCACAGTGTCCGCCGAACTGAAAGCTGAACTGGATGTCGTGGTCGCGAACCCACAAGCGGTTCTTGACGCATCAGATATCGTTTTTCTTTGCCTGCGCCCCCAAATCGCCCCGGAAGTTTTGGAACAGCTAAACTTTCGCTCGGATCAGCAGATCGTGTCGGTGATGGCGGCGGTATCGGCGGATCAGCTTGCTGCGCTGTGCGCGCCCGCATCTGACTTTGTACAAACAATCCCATTAGGGTTTCTTCAACAAGGTGGATGCCCGCTTGCAGCGTTCGGCAACGACACCTTGCTGGCTGAACTGTTCGAGCCCGAGAACCCGGTCGTCAAAGTATCCAACGAAGCCGCGCTTAATGCACATTTTGCCGTCTGCGCCATGGTCCCGGGCCTTCTGGACGTGTTGGCAACGGGTGCCGAGTGGCTGGCCGAGCAAACGGGCGACGCGGATGCCTCAGAGTTTTATACGACACAGCTGCTGTCCGGGTTTCTGCACACGATGCAAACCGGGCAAGCCGGGCGTTTGGCCGAAGAACGGGACGCGCTGGCAACTGATGGAACACTCAGCCTGCAAATGACGCAGGCCTTGCATGCGGGCAACGCACATGATGCGTTACGCTCGGCCCTGCAGGCGATTGGAAAAAGGTTGGAGACAGACTGATGACGGACATGCTTGCTCCGGGGGCGCGGATTGGAATTCTGGGCGGTGGCCAATTGGGCCGGATGTTGTCCGTCGCGGCGGCCCGGTTGGGCTTTGTAACCCACATCTTTGAGCCGGGCACCAACCCACCCGCCGGTCAGGTGGCGCATCGTGTGACCACTGCAGCCTATGATGACGCTGCGGCGCTCAAAGCGTTTGCCGAGTCGGTTGATGTCATCACCTATGAATTCGAAAACATCCCGACCGAAGCGCTGGACCTGCTGGAATCTCATTGCCCTATCCATCCGGGGCGCGAGGCGCTGCGGGTCAGTCAGGATCGACTGACCGAAAAGACTTTCCTTGCCGGGTTGGGTTTGAAAACAGCGCCATTCGCCGACATCACTGATCTGGACAGCCTAAAGGCAGCGATTGACCAGATTGGCACGCCAGCCATCCTAAAAACACGTCGTTTCGGCTATGACGGCAAGGGACAGGCGCGGTTGCGCGGTCCCGAGGATGCCGAGGCCGCACTGGCCGATATGGCAGGTGCGCCCGCAATCCTCGAAGGGTTCGTCAATTTCAGCCACGAGGTATCGGTCATCGCCGCCCGCGGTATCGACGGTCAGGTGGCCTGTTTCGACCCCGGCGAGAACGTACACCGCGACGGCATCCTGCATACAACGACGGTCCCTGCCCGTCTTGCCCCGGCGCAGCGAACCGATGCTGTTCTTCTGGCCGCCAACATCTTGAACGCGCTGGATTACGTCGGTGTCATGGGTGTCGAACTGTTCGTCACACCGCAAGGGTTGATCGTGAATGAGGTTGCGCCTCGGGTACATAACTCGGGTCACTGGACTCAGAACGGCTGCGCGGTGGATCAGTTCGAGCAGCATCTTCGCGCCGCAGCCGGTTGGCCGTTGGGCGACGGTCAACGCCATTCAGACGTGGTTATGGAGAACCTGATAGGCGACGATATGGACCGCGTGCCGGAATTGGCGCGGGAACGCGACGTTGCGCTTCATCTCTATGGCAAGGCTGAAGTCAAACCGGGCCGCAAGATGGCGCATTTTAACCGCATTACGCGGTAACTCAGCCCACGAACCTTGCGGCGATATCGCCGGACATGAAACTCACCCGCCCGCCAGCCAGCGTGGCGGCGACGCGGTGGGACCGAGCATCAAGGATCACTAGGTCTGCGCGTTGACCCGGGGCGAGCGTGCCCCGGTCCTGCAACCCAAGAACCCGTGCCGGACCGGAAGAGACCAACGCCCAGGCTCCGGCCAGATCCAACAGACCGGATTTGGCCAGCATCAAAGCCGCGCGCCTGGGACTGGGGTAATGGTAATCCGAGGCGAGCGCATCACACAGCCCCATCGTGATCAGATCCAACGCGCTGACGTTGCCCTTGTGCGATCCGCCACGCACCACGTTGGGTGATCCGAGAATAACGTGATCCCCAGCAGCCCGTGCAGCCTCGGCTGCCTCTAGCGTTTCTGGGAATTCCGCGATCTGCGCCCCCCGCGCCCGCCAATCGGCGCGGGTTTGGGCGGATGCGTCGTCATGACTGCCCATACGGACACCCTGCTCGGCCAGCGCTGTACAGAGCGTGTCCAAGGCAGCGGGCACATCATCCCGGCGGGCATGCATGGACAGCAGCATCTCAAAATGTGCGTCCGGATTGCGCCCTGCCTTAAGCGCCTGCCCCGTCAAACGTGGCGGCTTGCGCCCCTCGGCCAACCGGTCATGCGGCAAGTGGTCGTTGAACACGACATAGGGCACCTGCCAATCGGTGATGCGTTCAGGCAGGTTGGGATATTCCGCCAGCATGTGCGTTTCGAACCGTAACTGAGGCAGCAGATCGGTCACGACGCGATCTTTGACCGACGCGATAGCATCAAACACTTGGCCAGCGAATTCAGGGCCGCGTACGCCGCCCTCCCAACTCAGGAACTGGGCCAGGACCGCCGTCGTGATCCCGTTGGCGGCCAGTTCAGCCTCGACCGACAGGATGCCCTCGTCCATCTGCTTCATCGCCCCTCGTCGCGGTGCGATGTGACGCTCGAACCCGTCGCCGTGCAGGTCGATGATGCCGGGCATCACCAAATATCCAGACAGGTCGATTGTCCGTCCCGCCCGGTCCCGTTGCACGGCCCCTTCAGAAATGGACAGATCGGCACGAGTCATGCCCTGATCCGGCAACAGAACCTTTGCGCCGGACAAAGTCAGAGAAAGTGCGGTCATTCAGAGCGCTCCGAGTCCGGTTCCGAGCAATCCTGCCCAATGCAGATTTCATCGATGATTTCCATCACCCCATCCAGCCATGTGATCTGCGGATCAAACTGACCGAACTCGATGAAATGCAGCGCTTGCGCCATCACGCGTGGATTGTTCATCATGAACGTGTGAGTCACCGGTAGGACGATATGATCCGCCATCCCTTCGACCTTGGTCGTTTCAACCGAAACTTTCCCGTCATCCGAGCCATCGATCATCGAAGAAAACAGTGGGTTCAACGAATTCTCCCCGGCGATCACACCAAGTTCGAAATCCACGGGGGGCAGTCGTCGTGGGATACCTTCGGGGCCCGTGCCCAGCGCCAGACCGGCCGGGCCATTCAACATCCCGAACACCTCATACGCGCTAAGTTCGTCCACCAGCTGGCTGCCCTGATTGGGCGGGCCGAGCATGACTACGCGACCCAGGTTTTCCGGATGATTGTCCTGCAGCCAATAGCGCAACAGAATACCGCCCATCGAATGCGCGACAACATTGACTTTGTCGTCGCTGCATTCCGCAAATGCACCCGGCAGCGTCTGTGCAGCCAGATCGGGAATTGGCAGGTCGGTAGAGGAATACCCCGGGCGCACGACGGTATAATCATGCGTTTTGAACAACTGTTCCATGACGGTAAAAGACGCTTCGGTCCGTGCCAACCCATGCAGCAGGACCACGCATTTTGCCTGCACAATGGCAGGCACAAAGAACAGAAAGAGGGCAAGCAAATAACGCATAGCCGCCAGATAAGGCCTAACGTCCAGCGAATAAACCCCTACCGCGGCGTCCTGCGCAGAACGGCCAGTGCAATTCCGCCCAATACCAGCCCGGCCCCCATGATCAGGCGCAGGCTGGCGGCCTCGCCCAGCAGGAGGACACCGCCAATAATGGCTATAATCGGAACGCTGAGTTGCACGACGGCCGCCGTTGTGGGCGTCAATTCCCGCAGAACCTGATACCACAGCGCATACCCCATCCCTGATGTGACCGCACCGGCCAACGCGGCCAGCAAGTATCCGTTAGCAGTCATGTGCCACGCCCCTCCTGTCGCCAATAAAGCCAGCGTTGTCACTGGCAATGCCACGACGAAATTTGCAGCAGTGCCGGATAAGGCATCCGGTTCGGACTTGCCAACCAGCGAATAGATCGCCCAGCCGATCCCGGCAGCAATCATCAGAGCTGCTCCGACCGGGTTGACCTGTATCGATCCGGACGGCCAAAGCACGTAGCCCAACCCCAGCAACGCGATTGCGGCGCCCGCGATCTGCCGACCAGTGGGCAGAGTGCCTTTCACTGATGTCACAGTGAACATCGTCACCTGCACCACCCCGAACAGGATCAGCGCGCCAAGACCCGCGTCCAGCGTCAGATAGGCGACAGAGAATCCGATCATGTACAGGGACAACGACCCTGCCCCGGCAATCCTGCGCCGGTCAAACAGGGGCAAATGGCCAGCCCTCAGAAGAACCAACCCGGCCAGCACCACTGCACCGGCTAAAACCCGCACCACGGCAAAGGCAGCGGGATCGCTGGCGCCACTATCAATCGCTAGCCGATTAAGTATCGAGTTGGACGCAAAGGCGCACATCGTCAGGCACGTGAGTAGGAACAGTTTCATATCAACCGCATAGCCGGTTTCGGCGCGTTTTGCACACTCACATTCCTGCGGGATGGTCCGCAAAACGAAACGGGGCCGCCCGAAGGCGACCCCGTCCCTAGATACTAAGGCTTCCCTCTCGGCAGCTTGGCCTTACAGCCAAGCGCCTGTCGGGACCGTCAGAATTCGCCGAGGCGAATTCGACGTCTTACATCATGCCGCCCATGCCGCCCATGTCGGGCATGCCGCCGCCAGCAGGCGCGCCGTCTTTGGCAGGCTTGTCAGCAACCATTGCTTCGGTGGTGACCAGCAGGCCAGCAACCGATGCTGCATCTTCCAGCGCAGTGCGGACAACTTTGGCCGGATCGATAACGCCGAACGAGAACATGTCGCCATACTCTTCGGTCTGAGCGTTGAAACCAAAGGCCGCTTCCGAAGATTCGCGAACTTTGCCTGCAACAACTGCGCCGTCGACGCCCGCGTTCTCAGCAATCTGGCGCAGCGGCGCTTCGATGGCTTTACGCACGATATTGATGCCTGCGTCCTGATCAGCGTTTGCGCCTTTCAGAGTGTCCAGTGCTTTACCTGCCTGAACCAGCGAAACGCCACCGCCCACAACAACGCCTTCCTGAACGGCTGCGCGCGTTGCGTTCAGAGCATCGTCAACACGATCCTTACGCTCTTTCACTTCAACTTCGGTCATGCCACCTACGCGGATAACAGCAACACCGCCTGCCAGTTTGGCAACGCGCTCTTGCAGCTTCTCACGGTCGTAGTCCGACGAAGTTTCTTCGATCTGAGTGCGGATCTGAGCAACACGTGCTTCGATCTCGGCTTTCTCGCCAGCACCGTCAACGATGGTGGTTTCGTCTTTGGTGATTTCGATTTTCTTGGCGGTGCCCAGCATATCCATGGTGACGGACTCGAGCTTCATGCCCAGATCTTCACTGATGACCTGACCGCCGGTCAGGATTGCGATGTCCTGCAGCATGGCTTTGCGGCGATCGCCGAAGCCAGGTGCTTTGACAGCAGCAATTTTCAGGCCGCCGCGCAGTTTGTTGACAACCAGAGTTGCCAGCGCTTCGCCTTCAACGTCTTCAGCAATGATCAACAGCGGCTTTTGCGACTGGATCACCTGCTCGAGCAGCGGAACCATCGGCTGCAGCGAGGACAGTTTCTTTTCGTGCAGCAGGATCATGCAGTCGTCGAGATCTGCGATCATCTTGTCAGCATTGGTGACGAAGTAAGGCGACAGGTAGCCACGGTCGAACTGCATACCTTCGACAACATCGGTCTCGGTTTCCAGACCTTTGTTTTCTTCGACGGTGATAACGCCTTCGTTGCCAACCTTCTGCATCGCGTCTGCGATTTGCTGACCGATTTCGGCTTCGCCGTTGGCCGAGATGGTGCCAACCTGAGCGACTTCTGCCGAGTCTTTGACTTCACGCGCCATCTCTTTGATGCCTTCAACGACTTTGGCAGTTGCCAGGTCGATGCCGCGCTTCAGGTCCATCGGGTTCAGGCCCGCTGCAACCTGCTTAAGACCTTCGCGAACGATTGCCTGTGCCAGAACGGTTGCGGTGGTGGTGCCGTCGCCGGCTTCGTCATTGGTGCGGCTGGCGACTTCTTTCACCATCTGCGCGCCCATGTTTTCGAACTTGTCTTCCAGTTCGATTTCCTTGGCAACCGATACACCGTCTTTGGTGATGCGCGGTGCGCCGAAGGATTTGTCCAGAACCACGTTGCGGCCTTTGGGGCCCAGGGTCACTTTGACAGCATCGGCCAGGATGTTCACACCTGACAGCATGCGGTTGCGGGCATCGGTGTCGAACTTGACGTCCTTAGCAGCCATGTTGTTTCTCCTTGAGAAAAATGTTGGAAATGAAGATCAGAGAAGCGTGGGCGCTTACTCGATGATCCCCATGATGTCGCTTTCTTTCATCATCAGCAGCTCTTCGCCGCCGACGTTGACCTCGGTGCCCGACCACTTGCCGAACAGGATCTTGTCGCCAGCTTTTACAGCCATTGCGATCAGTTCGCCGCTGTCCTTGCGCGCGCCTTCACCGGTCGAAACGACTTCGCCTTCGCTGGGCTTTTCTTTTGCGCTTTCGGGAATGATCAACCCGCCTGCGGTTTTTTCATCGCTTTCGGTACGACGAACCAGCACGCGGTCATGAAGCGGTTTCAATGCCATCTTTGCAGCTCCTTGGGCTCAAAGTTTATTATCCTCCCCTCGCCGGCTGGCGAGGCGTTAGCACTCAAGGGTAGAGAGTGATAACGACGCATAGCTAGGGGGTCGGAAACCCCGAGTCAACAAGCTGTGATGGATTTTTTAGTTGCGAGGCTCAGCCGGTCTCTTCCCAGCTATAGGCCCAGTGTTTCAACCCTTCGGCTCCTGTGGTCGACAGCGCATAGACCCCCTTATCGACCTTTTCGAACCACCCGTAGTGATTATCCCGCATCAGGCGCGTGGCCTCGGCGACGCCGGTGGATTGGGCAACTTCCGCCCCCTTTGTCGCTCCGCATTCGGCCAGATGGGCTGCACATTTCAGCGCGTCCTGACGATAGGCCGTCACGATCCCGTGCCGGGTGGCCCCTCCTGCATTGGGATCACCTTCAAGCCGGTCAAATTCACGCAAAAGACGAGCCGCTTTTGCTTTGTTTTTTCGCGGTGCATACGGGCCAGGGTCACATTGCACCTCGACCGCACCGTCAGCACGTACGGTGATCAGACCCAGACCAAGCCTGCGGCACAGCGCCAAATTGTCCTTTAACGCACGCCGCGCGGTTCGCCCCTTGGGTTTGCACACACCGATATAGACCTGGTCAGTCACCCTTAACCGCGTGATTGCCTGATGAAACAGCGCCAATGAGAACCGCAGCTTCAGCTCAACAATCACCGGCTCATCGCCATCCCGAACAGCGACGATATCGGCAGCGCCGACTTCGCCTTTGACGGTATAGCCCTGACGCTCGAACAGCGCCTTGATCGGCGGGTATAGATCCTGCTCACGGTCCATTCCGCCATGCTATGCAAATTTGCCGCGAACGCCAGCCATCACCTGCATCTGGCTTGAATACATTGCTGCGCAAAGGCAATGTCGCGGTCACACTGAAGATTCCGAGATGATCCTTATGCGCTTGTTTGCACCTCTGCTGTTCCTATTCCTGCCCGCCGCCGTACAGGCCGCATGCGAAGGGAATGATCTGAGGCCGGGACTTAGCCCCGCGGTAAAGTCCGAACTGCAACAGACAGTGGCCGATATCCCGTTTGCCGAGGGCAATCACTGGATCGCGTCCAAGGGTGACACGATCCTGCACCTTGTTGGTACGTTGCATGCCAATGACGCACGTATGGACGCAGTGGTCGAACGGCTAACGCCGACCCTCGGCGATGCGGACGCGTTTTATTTCGAGGTCACGCGGGAAGAAATGGACGCGTTCGAAAAAGACCTGGCCAAGGACATGAGCCCGGTGATGATCACCTCGGGACCCAGTCTGATTGATCTGATGTCCGAGGAAGACTGGTCCGCCCTGTCGATCGGGCTGTCCGAACGCGGTATCCCCGGCTGGATGGCAGCCAAAATGCGGCCCTGGTTTCTGAGCATGATGCTGGGCGTCCCTCCATGTATGATGCAGGACCCCAGTGCGAACCACGGGATGGACGCCCGTCTGGACCAGTTGGCTGACGAGTTGGGTATCCCCAAACGCTCGCTAGAACAGATTGCCGATCTTATGAGTATGTTCGACAGCCACCCCATCGAAAAGCAGGTTCAGTCCCTTGTGCGGATGGCCGGTGCCATGGGCGGTAGCGAGGATCAACTGGCGACGATGGCCAACGCCTACCTGGAAGAGAAACATGTCGAAATCATCCAGCTCGCCCGTCTTCAGGGATTGGAAGACTCGGGCCTGTCGCCCGAAGTATTCGACGAGGAATGGAGTGATTTCGAGCAAAAACTCCTGGTCGAGCGCAACAGCAACTGGATGCAGAAAATTCTGAACATTCAGGACCAAAACGTCGTGATCGCGGTCGGTGCCGGGCATCTTGGGGGCGACTACGGGCTGCTGAACCAATTACAACAGGCCGGGTACACCCTGACCCGCGCCCCGTTCTGACCAACCTCGATTTCAGACCAACCGTCGCAGCGTAAACACTGTCGGGTGACAACCCCGGCGGACCGCCCTATAAGGCGCGCAAAATGATCACCCTCAGGACGCTGACATGACAACGCTCGTATTTGGACATAAATCCCCCGACACCGACTCCACAGGCTCACCTATCCTGTGGTCATGGTACCTGAACGAAATCAAAGGCGAACAGGCCGAGCCAGTTCTGCTGGGCGAACCCAACACCGAAGCGGCATTCCTGCTGCAGCGCTGGGACCTGCCCAAGCCGCGCATCATCGAAGACGTGGCCGAGGGCACGCCGGTTGTCATCGTGGACACCAACAACCCGGCCGAGCTGCCAGCCAGCGTAAACAGCGCGGACATCCGGGCAATCATCGACCACCACAAGCTGGTCGGCGGCCTGGAAACCAAAGGCCCGATCGACATCACCGTACGCCCGCTGGCTTGCACCGCGACCATCATGATGGACCTGATCGGTGACGACGCCGCCAAGATGCCCGACGCCATCAAAGCCGCCGCATTGACCTGCATCCTGTCAGATACGCTGGAATTCCGCTCTCCCACCACCACCGCACATGACCGCGCAGTGGCCGAGAATCTGGCCGCTGATCTGGGTCTGGACGTCGCGACCTATGCCGCGGAAATGTTCGCAGCCAAATCGGATGTCTCGTCCTTCTCGGACGCCGAACTGATCCGCATGGACAGCAAGGAATATGAGGTCGACGGTACCAAGTTCCGCGTTTCGGTTCTGGAAACCACTGCACCCGGCGTCGTTCTGGACCGCAAGGCCAGTCTGGCGGGTTCGATGGCTGATGTAGCCAAGGAAGATGGCGTTGATCAGGTTCTGCTGTTCGTGGTCGATATCCTGAACGAAGAGGCCACTCTGCTGGTACCCAACGATCTGGTCAAAGGTGTCGCCGAAAAGAGCTTTGGCGCAAGCGTGGACGGCGATGCCGTAGTCCTGCCCGGCATCATGAGCCGCAAAAAACAGATCATCCCGAACCTCAAGGTTTGACGCGGACAAACATCCCAACCGAAAGGCGCCCCACCCGGGCGCCTTTTTTCTTTGCTACTAATGTTTTGCGCGAATGGCATCCGTTGGTAGTCTGACATCAATAGCCAGACAGCGAATTGGGTCAGACGACGTTCATGAGTTCCCGCAAGTTCAGCACCACACGCGACATCCTGAGATTTGAAGGCAAGGACAAATCTGCCTATTGGCGACGGTTTGCCATGCTTCTGACCTTATCCGTGGTGATCGCCACGATGGGCATGCTGCGAGATTCCGGTGCGGTCGTCATTGCCGCAATGCTTGTTGCGCCATTGATGACCCCGATCCTTGGGGTTGCGGCGGCGATGGTGATGGGATGGCTGGGTCGCGCGTTCAAACTGGCTTTGATTGTCTGCGGTGCCGCGGTAATCAGCGTCTTGCTGGCGTGGCTTCTTGTCTATGTCGCAGACGTCCCGCGCGGCATTCTGATCCCCGATCAGGTTCTCGCCAGAACGGATCCGGGCACCGAGGATCTGATCGTTGCCCTCGCCGCCGGAGTGGCCGCAGCTTACGTTCAAATCAACCGGTCCGAGGCCAGCCTGCTTCCCGGTGCCGCCATCGGCGTGTCCTTGGTGCCACCTCTGTCTGCATCGGGTGTTTTGCTGTATTTCGACGAGCCCGCCGAGGCCTATGAAGCCGGCCTGCTGTTTGCCACCAACCTTGGAGCAATCATTCTGTCGGCCTGCGCGGTTTACATCGTATATGCGGCGCGCGCGGTGGTGTTTAGCAAGGGTCGGCGCAAGCTGAACTTCACCGCAAGCGTGGTGGTGACACTGGCATTCCTGGCCTTCGTTGTCCTTCAACTGGGAAAGTCGACCTACAACCGTTACCTCGAAACCCGGACCGAGGCGCAGTTGGCGCAAACGATCCGGGACTGGGCCGATCCGGTGTCGGTCGAGATCATCCGCGTGGACGTGAATGCCAAACGTAAACACGCCGATATTTGGCTGATCGTGGACCTTCCGATTGAAGCGGCTTACAAAGTATCCTCGATCGCCGGTTTGCTGCCCGAGGCCCTGCGTGACACGCCTTTGGTCGACGTACTTCAGAAAGAACTGGGGCCGGGTTTTCTGGTCGTAGTGCGTTTCCAGAACAGGATCGGCGCACAGATCATATTGGGCACCGAAAACGTCCAACAAGCACCCGATGTCGAAGAAATCGTCGAATGACGCGATCAGACACACCGTGTTCGACCAGCAATTGATATTGCGGGATGGCCAAGAGGTGAAAGCTTTGCCATAGCTGTCACAACTCAGAATTTCAGGTCCCGAGGCTCCCATGACCCAGATCATCCACACGCTTTCCGAGATTTCAGGCCGCTACAAGTCACTGTTCGTTGACCTGTGGGGATGCGTTCACAACGGCATCACTGCCTATCCCGATGCGGTCGCGGCTTTGCAAAACTACCGGGCGCAAGGCGGGATCGTTGTGCTGGTCACCAACTCACCCAAACCGCGTGCTGGCGTGGCTGAGCAGCTTGGGCAGTTCAATGTCCCCGCAGATGCCTATGACACCATTGCCACCAGCGGGGACTCGGCCCGGTCCGCTATGTTCCGTGGGGCGGTTGGTGAAAAAGTCTATTTCATGGGGGAATGGGAACGCGACGCGGGATTCTTTGAGCCGCTGAAAATACTACACCATCCGATCCACATCGAACGTGTCCCGCTGGATGAGGCCGAAGGGATCGTCTGCTGCGGGCCGTTCGACCCAATGGCGGATCCGGCGGTCAATCGCGCCGATTTCCTCTATGCCAAGCAGAAAGGCATGAAGCTGCTCTGCGCCAACCCCGACATCGTTGTCGACCGGGGCGAGATACGCGAATGGTGCGCGGGTGCGTTGGCGAAGCTGTATACCGAGATGGGAGGCGAGAGCCTGTATTTCGGAAAACCCCACCCGCCGATCTATGATCTTGCGCGGCGCAGGCTGCAGGAATTGGGTCATGACATCCCTGATGGCGACATTCTTGTGATCGGCGACGGCCCGCATACGGACATTCTGGGTGGTATGGGCGAAGGGATTGATTCTCTGTTCATCTCGGGTGGTTTGGCCGCAGCGGAAACAAAAACTGAGCATCATCCGCACCATGAATCTCTAAGTGATTATATTGCAAAGGAAAACATTAATCCTACCTACACAATCGGTCGATTGAGGTAGTCAGAAAAGACTTGATTTTCTGCAGTTGCGAAGTAATAAAGTTGCCAAACGGGGGCGACTTGAGTTGTTTTGTTGCCCATTGAACTCGAGTGAGGGCGACATGTTGGATAATCTTCCACGCGGCACGATCTGTATTGAAGACATCGAGATGGGCATGACCCGCCACCTGCGCAAAGTGGTGACGGACGAAGATATCGAGATGTTCGCGCAGGTTTCGACGGACCGGAATCCGGTACACCTGGACGACGACTATGCCCGCGACACAATCTTCGAAGGCCGTATCGCCCACGGCATGCTGACGGCCGGCCTGATCTCGGCCGTGATCGGCGAGCAGCTGCCGGGCCACGGCACGGTCTATATGGGGCAGTCGCTCAAATTTCTGGCTCCGGTGCGCCCCGGTGATATGGTCTATGCCGAGGTCAAAGTGATCGACATCGACTTTGCCAAGCGTCGCGTGAAACTGGATTGTCACTGTGCGGTCGACGGCAAGA
This sequence comes from Ruegeria sp. CDSB029, assembly GCF_059611125.1. NCBI lineage: Bacteria > Pseudomonadati > Pseudomonadota > Alphaproteobacteria > Rhodobacterales > Roseobacteraceae > Ruegeria > Ruegeria sp. CDSB029. The sequence continues at coordinate 183,368 of NZ_JBXWOX010000006.1, read as the reverse complement.
AGGTGTTGGTGGGCGAAGCGATGGTTCTGGCCCCGTCGCGCAAATTCGATTGAAGTCTCGATACCTGTATCCTTTTGAAGGGCGCTGGAAACGGTGCCCTTTTTTGTTGCGCAGCATTTGGACCAATCAGGTGCTTGAACCCGGTCTCCAGTCCCGCTAGGCAAGCTGCATGCAGATCATCCGTGATTTCCAGTTTGTCGAGCCAGAAGACCGCGGTGCCAGTGTGGCAATCGGGAACTTTGATGGCGTGCATGTTGGCCATCAGTCGGTGATCGAACTGGCACAACGCGTGGCCCCGGATGCTCCGCTTGGCGTTCTGACGTTCGAGCCTCACCCTCGCGAGTACTTTGCACCCGATGCCCCACCTTTTCGTCTGATGCGCGGAAACGCACGTGCGCACCGGTTGGAGAAACTGGGCGTGCAAAAGCTGTACGAATTGCCGTTCAATGCGGCGCTTGCCGGTCTGACGCCTGAAGAATTTGCTCGCAATGTCATCTGCGAGGGGCTTGGTCTATCGCACGTGGTGGTCGGCGCGGATTTCTGTTTCGGCAAAGGTCGAAGCGGGACCGCCGAAGACATGGTCCGGTTCGGGCAAGAGATGGGATTCGATGTCACCATTGCACCCTTGATGGAACGATCTGATGACGTCGTATCCTCAACCGGGATCCGCACCGCACTTTCTGATGGCCGCCCGCGCGACGCCGCAGCGATGCTAGGCCATTGGCACCGGGTCGAGGGCGAGGTGATCGGCGGTGAACAACGCGGGCGCGAGCTTGGGTTCCCTACCGCCAATATGTCCATTGAAGGGCTGCACCCACCAAAATTCGGTGTCTATGCGGTGCTGGTCGATGTGCTCGATGGCCCCCATCAGGGCAGCTATCTCGGAGCATCTTCGGTTGGCGTGCGCCCCATGTTCAACGGAGAAGTCGCGAATATTGAGACTTTCCTGTTCGATTTCTCTGGCGACCTGTATGGCTCGACCCTGTCCGTCGGGTTGGTCGATTACCTGCGCCCCGAGATGACCTTTGACGGGCTGGATGTCCTGATCGCGCAAATGGATGCCGATTGCGACAAGGCGCGCACCCTGCTGGCCGCGCTATGACCGCCGACCCGATTGATCGCAAAGGTCTTACCCCCCGGTTCTGGGAACGCAAACCGCTGACCAAGATGAACCAGCGCGAATGGGAAGCCTTGTGCGACGGCTGCGGCAAGTGCTGCCTGAACAAACTTGAGGATGAGGACACCGGCGAGGTCGCCCTGACCTGCGTCGCCTGCCGTCTGCTGGACGATGAGACCTGCCGCTGCACGCAATACGATATCCGCCATCAATTCGTGCCGGAATGCATCGTGATGAAGCCCAACAACATCGACGATCACGCCTATTGGCTGCCCGAAACCTGCGCCTATCGGCTGCTGTGGGAGGGGAAACCGCTTTACGACTGGCATCCCCTGATATCAGGTACACCGGACAGCGTGCACGCCGCCGGCATGTCAGTTCAGGGGCGCACGGTGTCCGAATTCGAAACCCCCTTGGAAGAGTGGGAAGACTATATCATTGAGGAACCCAGCTGATGTATTTCGCCTCTGACAATTCCGGTCCGGTTCACCCACAGGTCATGGCCGCATTGAACGAAGCCAATCAAGGCTATCAAATGGCCTATGGCGCGGACACCCTGATGAACGAAGTGCGCGATCGTATTCGCGGAATCTTCGAAGCGCCAGGGGCCGCAGTTTATCTGGTGGCCACCGGGACAGCCGCGAATTCGCTGGCTCTGGCGACGCTCTCAAACCCATGGGAAACCGTGTTCTGTTCACCTGTCGCGCATATCCATGAGGATGAATGCAACGCGCCCGAGTTCTATAGCGGCGCAAAGCTTACACTCGTGCCGGGCGGCGACAAGATGGAGCCCGCAGCGCTACGCCGCTCGATTTTGGCCGAAGAAACACGTGGCGTGCATGGGCCCCAGCGTGGGCCCGTGTCGATAACTCAGGTGACAGAGCGTGGCTCGGTTTACTCACTGGCCGAGTTGGAGGAGCTGTGCAGTATCGCCAAAGAATACGACCTGCCAGTTCATCTGGATGGTGCCCGATTCACAAACGCGCTTGTCACGCTCAATTGCTCTCCTGCCGAGATGACATGGAAAGCGGGCGTCGATGCGGTCAGCTTCGGTGGCACCAAGAACGGTCTGATGGGCGTCGAAGCGGTGGTTTTCTTTGACGAATCCAAGGCCTGGGAATTCGAACTGCGGCGCAAGCGTGGTGCGCATCTGTTCTCCAAGCATCGTTACTTGTCCGCCCAGATGGCCGCATATCTGAACGATGATCTGTGGCTGCAGATGGCGCGACAAGCCAACGCTAACTGCGCGCATCTGGCCGATGGTCTACGCGCCAAAGGCGCAACCTTTCTACATGAGCCGCAAGCCAATATGATCTTTGCGCAGTTTTCGCGCGCGCGTCACAAGCAGTTGCACAAAGCGGGTGCGGTCTATCATCTGTGGGGCGCAGAGCTGGACGGTGCGGATGACGACGAGATCCTGGCCTGTCGACTGGTCTGCGACTGGTCGATCAACTCGGACGAAATCGACCGGTTCATCGGCTTGTTGTGATTTCAGGGATTAGGGGCGTCATCCTGTCCACAACATGGTTCAGGATAGACCACCCCAAAACTTTCGAATGACGGCAGCCGTCTGATCCGGGTGAGTGATTGGGACCATGTGGTCAGCACCCGAAACAACGCCCGTTCCGGCATTGGGAAGCCGCCGGGCAAGACCTTCTCCGATCGCGGGCATAACGGGGTGCGTCTCAGACCCGCTCAGGATCAGAACCGGCATAGATGCGCGGTCGAGAACGCCAGGGTTCAGCATCCCCTTCTGATCAAGGAACAAAGCGTCATCAACGGCGGGCACAACGTGAATACCACGGATCATTCCCGCGCGTGTCCGCTCTGGCAATTCGGGCCATCGTGGGCCGTCCTGTGCGCCCCACATCCGGTTGAACAAACGGGCGGCCTGCTCAAAATTTCCGGCCGCGAGCGCATCAGAGACAGGTTTCGCCTCTTCATCATGTTGCCGCACCAAATCGGGCGTGTCCTGAATCGCAACCGCAAAGAACACAGGCTCGATCAGGACCGCACTGCGGACCAGGTCCGGAAATTCGACAGCCAACCGAAGGGCAAGCATTCCACCGAAGGAATGCCCAATCACGTCCATCGGTTCGGTCAGATGCGCGGCCGACAGTTGGATCACTTGGTCAAAGAAATCCCCTCTCCCGTCCCAATCGGAACTGCGGCCATGGGACGGCATGTCGGGGGCCGTAAATGTCGCCTCGCCCTCTAGAGCCGTCGCCAGCCCCGACCACGCCCCGGAATGCGCGATTGTGCAGTGCAGGGCGAGCACCTCGCGCGCGCCCTGCCCCAACGTTCTGACAAAAGTGTTGTCTGCCAGGGGGGTGTCCCTCACCCCTTCAGTTCCGACAAATGACGATCCAGATCATCCAGCCGGTCCTGCCCCCAGAACCGCTGATCATCTTCGGTAATATAAAACGGCGCGCCAAATACACCGCGGTCCACGGCCTCTTCTAGATTGGCGGCATAAGTTTCCGCGCCCACCAGAAGGCCGCTGTCCGCCAGCCCTGGATCAAAACCGGCCTGCGTTAGGCAATCGCGGATCACATCATCCTGCGCGATGTCTTTCTCCTCGGCCCAACAGGCCCGCACGAAGGAATGCGCAAGTTTGCCAACATCCCCTGACCCGTCCTTGATCGCAGCGATGATCGCATAGGATGACGGCGCCGCATTGGTCGGCCAATGCGCGGGCTGTAGATTGAATTCCATACCAAGTTGCTTGGACTGTCGCTGTAGTTCCTGCGTCCGATATTCGATGCGAGAGATGTGGCGGTCTTTGGGAGGAGTGCCCCCCGTACGCCCAAACAGAGCGACAATATCCAGCGGTTTGTAGTTGATCGTCGCGCCATGTTTCGCCGCCACCTCTTCCAACCGCATACCTGCAAGGTAGGTATAGGGCGAGAGTGTCGCAAAATAGTAGTCAATCTGGGTCATCTGCACTTTCTCCGCTGCGTTATCTTTGCTGGACGTTAGACCCGTGCTAAGCGGTGTCAACATCACGAATCTGTCACATTGCCATTGCTGCCCGGGGACCTCAGCCGATGCCGACACTCAACGAACCCAAGCTTATCGCTGGGAACGCCAACCTTCCTCTTGCCGAATCCATCTCGCGACGCATGAGCCTGTATCGCGGCGTCGATCAGAATCTTGTCGATGCGCGGGTCGAGCGCTTCAATGACGGCGAGATTTTCGTCGAAGTTTTCGAAAACGTGCGCGGCGAGGATATGTTCATTGTCCAACCGACGTCGAATCCGGCGAATGACAACCTGATGGAGCTGCTGATCATCGCTGACGCGCTGCGTCGGTCTTCCGCACAGCGTATCACCGCCGTGATCCCTTATTTTGGTTACGCCCGTCAGGACCGCCGCACCAAGGCGCGGACGCCAATCAGCGCCAAGTTGGTGGCCAACATGCTGACCGGTGCAGGGATCGAGCGGATCCTGACCATGGACCTGCACGCAGCACAGATTCAGGGGTTCTTCGACATGCCTGTCGACAACCTTTATGCGTCGCCGATTTTTGCGCTGGATGTGAAACACCAGTTCCAGGACAATCTGGACGAGCTTATGGTCGTATCACCTGACGTTGGCGGCGTTGCCCGCGCGCGGGAATTGGCCAAGCGCATCAACGCCCCCCTGTCGATCGTGGACAAGCGCCGCGAAAAGGCTGGCGAAGTGGCTGAGATGACAGTGATTGGCGACGTCAAAGACAAAATCTGCCTGATCGTCGACGACATGTGTGACACTGCCGGTACGCTTTGCAAGGCCGCTCAGGTCCTGCTGGATAACGGCGCGAAAGAGGTACATTCGTATATCACCCACGGTGTCATGAGTGGCCCGGCGGTCGAACGTGTGACGAATTCTGTAATGAAATCTTTGGTGCTGACCGACACGATCCAGCCTACCAAAGAGATCACCAACGCCAAGAACATCCGCATCGTGCCAACCGCGCCTATTTTCACACAGGCGATCCTGAACATCTGGAACGGAACAAGCGTGTCTTCATTGTTCGAGGACAAGACACTGACACCGATCTACGAGTCGATGTATCACATGGACTGACCGAGTTGGGCGGCGTAACAGCCGCCCTTTTTTGTCAACACAGCAAGACAGGACGTACCCGTGACAGCCTCAAAACGCATTGTTCTTTCCAGCGACCACGCGGCTATCGAGCTGCGCCAAGCGGTCGCCGACCACATCGCAGCGCAAGGCTGGGAGGTTGTCGATATCGGCCCCAAGACGCCTGAAAGCACACATTATCCCATCCACGGTAAAGCTGCGGCTCAGGCCGTTGCCTCGGGCGATTGCCACCTTGGAATCGTCCTATGTGGTACGGGTCAGGGGATCATGATGGCGGCCAACAAAGTTCCGGGTATTCGCTGTGGCGTATGTTCTGACGCCTTTTCGGCCCGCATGATCCGCGCGCACAACAACGCCAACATGCTGTCGATCGGCGCGCGTGTCGTGGGCGAAGGTCAGGCCCTTGATATCGTAGATGCGTTTCTGGGGGCCGAGTTCGAAGGCGGTCGTCACGCAACCCGTGTGGACATGATCGAAGAAAACGATTGATAGGGTTCAAGTCCAAAGACCTTTCGAAGCGAAACTAAGTGCAAAAAACGCTTGTTCACGGCACTGATGAAAACACATTACGCCCACCACCTTAGGGATCGGGCAGGTGGTTGAGGGGACCCGCCTGTCCTCGTCACACCCCCATTTTCGATGTATTTCAACGCTTGCTCCCGCTGGAAAACCTTTCACAAGAGAGGCCACCCAACCAATTGTCACCACATTCTCGCAGCAAGTTGCAGTTTATTGCGAAACCAAAAGAAATCACCTTATGTCAAACGCCAATTTTCACGATCGCATACAACGCATCAACGCCAAATCCCAACAACCTCGGGCAACGTTGTATGGCGGGTCACAAACCGCCCCGACACAGGTAAAAAAGAAACCGAACCTAGCTGTTCTGTTTGCCGGTTCTCTCTTAATGTGCATGGGACTATATATTATCAAGGACCTAAACGAAGAATACGAGGTGCTTCGCGATAGCAATGGCCTAGGGTTCATAACTGCGTTTGCTCTGAGTGGCGTGGTTTTTCTTCTAGCGGGTTGCTTCATCCTTTTTCGCGCTTTTTCGAGCAAACGAAGTTCCCGCAATGGCACTGCGCTTCAAAGTTCAGAGAACGGTAAACCCCAAATCCTAAGAGCATCGGGCAAGGCGCAAACACTAAGCTCGGTTTTCGGCCTCATACTCGGTGTTGGTGCATGCATTTGCTTTTTATCAGGGGTGATGGCTACAAGAGTTGCAACTGAGACCGCGTTTGAGGTCTTTCAGAGTACTTTAGTGGTTTCGATTTCTTTGCTTGTTTCTTCGATACTCATCGGACTCGTTTGCGTATTTCTGCGTGGATATGCGCTTGGCCGAGTTCCGGTGTATTTTGCAATCGGCGCATTGGCGACCTTTTCGATAGTCCTTTTTACAGGATTGCCCGAGCAGTTAATGGAGTACTTCTATTCCGCTTTGCAGTAACTACGAGCGAATGGAAACAGAGGTGGTGCCATATGATTGACCCTCAGTATTAAGAGATATTCCAATCGTCGTCATGGGCCACCTCTCCGATTGCGGTCCATGTGACCCGTATTCGGGCGATCCGTGTATCGGACCATGTGCGGAAAACGGCGCTAAAGCCCTCTGGTGTGATGTCTTCAGCCGTGACTTCGGCGCGCAGAGCGGAAGATGTATCCACATCCCACAAAGAGACACCGATCTGAACCACCGGATTGGATCGAAACGGTTGGTTGAAAACAACACTCGACCGCCTCTGGCGCGGTCCTTCGCCCGTCCACATTTCGCCACCATCGGCGAATTCGGAAAAAATAACTGCCTCGCCTTGGTCAATACCAATTGGATGGGTTCGAAACGTCTTCATTGATTTGTCTTTATCTATGTAAATCCAGACCTTAACCCGTCGCATTGATAAAATCACGATAAAAAAACGGCCCCGTATTAACGGGGCCGTTTCTAACTGTCGGAATGCGGTGAGCCTTACAGGCTCATATGCGTTCCAAGGGCTTCCATGTCGGCCAGCAGTTTGGCAGCGTCATCGACAATTGTCTGATCATCGCCTGCCTTGGCTGCTTCGTGCGAAGCACGCGCCTCGGCGACCAGATCGTCCAGATGCGACCGTGTCACTTCGGCGACCGGAATGGCTTTTTCGGCCAGAACCGACAGGCCATCGCCATTGATCTGAGCAAACCCGCCGGTGACCAGGTATTCACTGGACCCTTCGGGTGCCTCGACCTTCAGGATGCCCGGGCGCAGCGTCGTGATGGTGGGGGCATGATCAGGCATTGCCGTCATGTCTCCGTCCGCGCCGGGAAGCTGGACCGCGGTCGCGCTGAGCGAAGCAAGGCTTCGCTCGGGGCTGACGAGGTCAAATTGCATCGTGTTTGCCATCAGGTTTGCTCCTTAGGCAGCTTCTGCGGCCATCTTCTCCGCTTTGGCGATCACGTCGTCGATGCCGCCAACCATCAGGAAGGCTGCCTCGGGCAGGTGATCGTATTCGCCAGCCACAACGGCCTTGAACGACGCGATGGTGACATCCAGAGGAACCTGAACGCCGGGCGAGCCGGTGAAGACCTGTGCCACGTCGAACGGCTGCGACATGAAGCGTTCGATCTTACGGGCACGGGCCACGGTCAGCTTGTCCTCTTCCGACAGTTCGTCCATGCCGAGGATGGCGATGATGTCCTGCAGCGACTTGTAGCGCTGGAGGATCTGCTGAACGTCGGTCGCAACCTTGTAGTGCTCTTCACCAACGATGGCCGGGTCGAGCAGACGCGAAGTCGAGTCGAGCGGGTCAACCGCCGGGTAGATACCCTTTTCCGAGATCGCACGGTTAAGAACGGTGGTCGCGTCCAAGTGAGCAAACGAAGTTGCCGGTGCAGGGTCGGTAAGGTCATCCGCAGGCACGTAGATCGCCTGAACGGATGTGATCGAACCCGACTTGGTCGAGGTGATGCGTTCCTGCAGGGCGCCCATGTCGGTGGCCAGTGTCGGCTGGTAGCCCACCGCCGAAGGAATACGACCCAGCAGAGCCGAAACCTCGGAACCCGCCTGCGTGAAGCGGAAGATGTTGTCGACGAAGAACAGAACGTCGGTACCGGACTGGTCGCGGAACTGCTCGGCCAGGGTCAGGCCGGTCAGAGCAACACGCGCACGTGCTCCCGGAGGTTCGTTCATCTGGCCGTAAACCAGGGCAACCTGCGATTCCGACAGGTTGTCAGGCTTGATGACGTTCGATTCGATCATCTCGTGGTACAGGTCGTTTCCTTCACGGGTCCGTTCACCAACACCCGCGAACACCGAGAAGCCCGAGTGCACTTTTGCGATGTTGTTGATCAGTTCCATGATCAAAACGGTTTTACCAACGCCGGCACCGCCGAACAGGCCGATCTTACCGCCTTTGGCGTAAGGGGCCAAAAGGTCAACAACCTTGATGCCTGTGACCAGAACTTCCGACTCGGTCGACTGTTCTGCGAAGGTCGGCGCAGGCTGGTGAATTGCGCGGGATTCGGTTGCCTCAACCGGGCCCTTTTCGTCGATGGGGTCGCCAACAACGTTCAGGATGCGGCCCAGAGTGGCGTTACCAACGGGAACCGAGATCGGTGCGCCCATGTCGGTTACAGCCTCGCCGCGGACCAGACCTTCGGTTGCGTCCATCGCGATGGTGCGGACAGTGTTTTCACCCAAGTGCTGAGCAACTTCCAACACGAGGCGCTTGCCGTTGTTGGTGGTTTCCAGCGCGTTCAGAATTTCAGGCAGCTGATCTTCGAAGTGCACGTCGACGACGGCCCCGATGATCTGTGTGACTTTGCCTTTTGCATTCGCCATGTTTCGTCTCCGGTTTGTCTCTACAGCGCTTCGGCGCCGGAAATAATTTCAATCAGCTCGTTGGTGATCACGGCCTGACGCGAACGGTTGAACTGGATCGTCAGCTTGTCGATCATCTCACCCGCGTTGCGTGTTGCGTTGTCCATCGCGGACATACGTGCACCCTGTTCCGAGGCTCCGTTTTCGAGCAGAGCCGAGAAGATTGCAGTCGCAACCCCCTTGGGCAGCAGGTCGGCCAGAATAGCCTCTTCGCTGGGCTCGTAGTCGAACACGGCACCACTGTCGTCGCCCTCGGTGTCCTCGAACGAGGCAGGGATAACCTGTTGTGCCGTCGGGATCTGGGTCACAACGTTGACGAACTTCGAATAGAAGATCGTGGCAACGTCGAACTGACCCCCGTCGAAGCGGGACAGAACATCCTTCGCGATGTCTTGCGCGTTGGTGTAACCCAGACGCTTGACCTCGCTCAGGTCGATATGTCCAACGAACAGATCGCCAAGATCACGCTTGAGCGCGTCGCGGCCCTTCTTGCCGACAGTCAAAACCTTGACCGTCTTGCCTTTCAGGCGCAGCTCTTCCGCTTTGACACGGGCCAGCTTGGCGATACTCGAGTTGAAGCCGCCACACAGGCCGCGTTCAGCTGTCATGACAACCAGCAGATGGACATCATCACTGCCCGTACCACGGAGCAGCTTGGGGGCGCTGTCGCTGCCCCCGACCGATGCCGCCAGCCCCGCCATCACGGCATTGAACCGTTCGGCATAGGGACGAGAGGCTTCGGCAGATTCCTGGGCGCGGCGCAGTTTTGCAGCCGCGACCATCTGCATGGCCTTGGTGATCTTGCGGGTCGATTTGACCGACTCGATCCTGTTTTTAAGATCCTTAAGATTTGGCATGTGCCCGCCTCTCCCTTAAGCGAAGGTTGCGGCGTATTCGTCCAGCGCAGCCTTGATCTTGTCGGAAGCGTCGCCCTTGATCTTGGGATCTTCGTCGGTGATCCACTGAAGCAGGTCGGCGTGCTTGCCGCGCAGGTGCGCCAGCAGGCCAGCTTCGTAACGGCCAACATCGGACACGTCGATCTTGTCGAGGTAACCGTTGGTGCCGGCGAAGATGACGCAGACGATTTCAGCGTTGGTCAGTGGCGAGTATTGCGGCTGTTTCATCAGCTCGGTCAGACGCGCACCACGGTTCAGCAACTGCTGGGTCGCGGCGTCAAGGTCGGAACCAAACTGCGCAAACGCAGCCATTTCGCGGTACTGAGCCAGTTCCAGCTTAACCGGACCGGCAACCGACTTCATCGAGTTGGTCTGAGCCGAAGAGCCCACACGCGAAACCGACAGACCGGTGTTCACAGCAGGACGGATGCCCTGATAGAACAGTTCGGTTTCCAGGAAGATCTGGCCGTCGGTGATCGAGATCACGTTGGTCGGAATAAACGCCGAAACGTCACCACCTTGCGTTTCGATAACCGGCAGAGCGGTCAGCGAGCCAGCACCAAAGTCTTCGTTCAGCTTCGCCGAACGCTCCAGTAGGCGGGAGTGGAGATAGAAAACATCGCCAGGATAGGCTTCACGTCCGGGCGGACGACGCAGCAGCAGCGACATCTGACGATAAGACACAGCCTGTTTCGACAGGTCATCATAGATGATCAGAGCGTGGCGGCCATTGTCGCGGAAGAACTCGGCCATTGCGGTTGCGGCATAGGGTGCCAGGAACTGCATCGGCGCCGGGTCGGACGCGGTTGCGGCCACAACGATCGAGTAGTCAATCGCGCCGGACTCTTCCAGTTTCTTAACCAGCTGCGCAACGGTCGAACGCTTTTGGCCGATCGCGACGTAAACGCAGTACAGCTTCTTCGACTCGTCGTCGCCTGCCGCATCGTTGTAGGTTTTCTGGTTCAGGATCGCGTCCAGAGCAACGGCAGTTTTACCGGTCTGACGGTCACCAATGATCAGTTCCCGCTGGCCACGGCCAATCGGGATCATGGCGTCAACCGACTTCAGGCCGGTTGCCATCGGCTCGTGAACCGATTTACGCGGGATGATGCCCGGTGCTTTGACGTCAGCAACGCCACGCTCGGTGGATTCGATGGGGCCTTTGCCGTCCAGCGGGTTACCCAGGCCGTCAACAACACGACCCAGCAGACCGTTACCAATCGGAACGTCCACGATCGAGTTGGTGCGCTTGACGATGTCACCTTCTTTGATGTCACGGTCGGAACCGAAGATAACGACACCAACGTTGTCGCTTTCCAGGTTCAGCGCCATGCCCATGATGCCGCCGGGGAATTCGACCATCTCACCCGCTTGCACATTGTCCAGACCGTATACGCGGGCAATCCCGTCACCGACGCTCAGCACGCGACCGATTTCGGCCACTTCGGCTTCCTGACCAAAATTCTTGATCTGGTCCTTCAGGATTGCAGAAATCTCTGCAGCTTGGATTCCCATTTATCCGACCTCTTTCATTGCATTCTGTAGGGAGTTGAGCTTCGAACGGATCGAGCTATCGATCATCTTCGAGCCCACTTTAACGACAAGACCGCCAATGAGGCTTTCATCAACGGTCGCATTTATTGTCACGGTCTTGCCCACACGCTCGGACAGCGTCTTGGACAGTTTTTCCAGTTGTGTCTTGGTCAGCGCCTTGGCCGACGCGACATCGGCGGTCACTTCGCCACGTTCGTCCGCCAGCATGTCGCGCAGAACCTGCACCAACTCGGGAACGACGAACAGACGGCGCTTCTGTGCCATCAGAGCCAGCGTGTTACGCATGATGGCGTGCAGACCCATTTTGTCAGCGATTGCGATAATGGCGCCTTCTTGTTCGGCGCGAGACACCAGAGGCGATGCGATCAGGTCGCGCAGCTCGGCGCTTTCGCCCAATGCTGCTGCCAGATCGTTGATTCCGGTTTCCAGACCTGCGAGGTCATTATTCTCTTTGGCGATCTCAAAGATCGCGGTGGCATAGCGCTTGGCGATGCCTGTGGAAATCGAAGCTGGTTCGGACACGTCCACCCTTCCGATATTTTGGGCCCCGAATTCGCGTTGCGGCAGCTACCCCGGGGGCGTGAAGAAACCCCGGCCAGACGGTCGGGGATCAAAATCACCGGGGGTCTAGCAGAGCCGAACCCAGCTAGCAATATATTATCACGGCAACAGGCTTATCCACAAAATGTTTAATTTCAAATAGTTAAGCCGGGTGCGACCCTTTTATCCGGCTTAAACGGACGAAAAATGTTACGAAAGTGTAGGTTTTTGCGATTCCTGTGTCCTATTTCCCTCAATTTTCGCAAATTAAAGTGGGAAATTGGCTGGACGGCTCACGCTGGCTTCAGCAAGCCATCAAGCGCTTTGATCGGACGACGTTCTGCATCTTTTGTGACACTTCCACTGGGCGGTCGGATGTGTTTCGTGACTTCGACCATCAGCACGCCGCCCGCCATGATTGTCGGTAGCCGTTGCCCGGTCTTTTCAATCAGGCTCGCCGACTTTAGCCAGAAACGTCTGAACGATGGCGGCAAGTAAAGAGCGGAACAATGGCTTTCCGGGTTAAAATGATGCGCCTTAAGTTGGCTCTCCAACTGCGAAGCCGTGTACGGCCGCCCAAAACCGAATGGTGTCTTATCCGTCCGCGACCACAGCCCTGCCCGGTTCGGCACAACAAAGAATGCGCGCCCCCCCGGCCCCAGCACCCGCCAGCACTCGCTCAGCAATTGGCTAGGCCGCTGCGACGTCTCAAGCCCGTGCATCACAATCAGCTTGTCGACATGGCCCGTTTCAATGGGCCACAGGGTTTCTTCGGTCAAAACCGACACATTGGGCATTCCGGCGGGCCAAGGCATGACGCCCTGCGGCCCCGGCATCAGGCCGATGACGCGACGGGCGTCCGCAAGATAAGGACGCAGCAATGGAACCGCAAAGCCGAATCCTGCAACCGTTTGCCCCTTGGCCTCGGGCCATTGCTCGATCAATCGCCCACGGATCGCCGCTTGCGCGGCACGACCCAGAGTGCTGCGATAGTAGAAGTTCCTCAAATCCTGCACATCAAGATGCATTGCAGACACCTGGTCAATCGGCTTAGCTGGGCGCAGTCTAGCAACGAAAGGGCAAAAGGCCATGCCTCTTGAGGTCGTCACCATCCCATGTCTCAGCGACAATTACGCATTTCTGGCGCATGACGCCGCAAGCGGCAATACCGCACTGGTCGACGCGCCCGAAGCCGGGCCCATTCTGGCCGAGTTGGACAAGCGCGGCTGGACATTATCCCATGTTCTTCTAACCCATCACCATTGGGACCATGTGGATGGCCTGTCTGCCATTTTGGAAAAACACCCGGCCAAAGTTGTTGGCGCGGCTGCCGATGCGTACCGCCTGCCCCCGCTGGATCAGCAGGTCAGTGACGGCGATACGTTTGAATTCGGAAGCGAGCAGATTCGGGTGCTGGATGTGTCCGGCCATACTGTTGGCCATGTCGCCTTTTACATGCCGGACAGCGCAGTTGTTTTCACAGCAGACAGCCTCATGGCTTTGGGGTGTGGGCGCTTGTTCGAAGGCACGGCACCGCAGATGTGGGCTTCTCTCAGCAAGCTGGCCGCGCTTCCCGATGAGACAATCGTATGCTCGGGCCACGAATACACGCAATCAAACGCAAAATTCGCGTTGACCGTCGATCCAACCAATGCTGCGCTGCAAAAACGCGCTGATGATATCAACCGCGCGCGGGCTGCCGGAGAACCCACGGTTCCTTCGACGATGGCGCTGGAAAAGGCCACAAACCCGTTCTTGCGGGCCGCAGATCCGGCGATTCAGGCGCACTTGGGAATGCAAAATTCAGACCCCGCAGAAGTTTTTGCTGAAATTCGGACTAGAAAAGACAGCTTCTAGTACCCAAATTGCCTTCCTCACGGCCACGGTCACGTGAAATGTGACTGTCAAGAGCAAGAAAACCCTTGAAGCCGGGCCACGATCAACCAAACTCTAATAGTATGAGGACATGGTTGGGATGGGGTTCCGGCCGAAGCCTGCCCCTTTCGACCCAAGACAGAGGAGCACCCGCGTGCCTTCATTCTCGAGCACATTAGAACAAGCCATCCACGCGGCCTTGGCAGCTGCGAATGAACGGCGTCACGAATTTGCCACGCTAGAGCATCTGCTTCTGGCGTTACTTGAAGAACCTGACGCCATCCGCGTCATGAAGGCCTGCAGCGTCGATCTGGAAGAACTGCGCAGCACTCTGGTTGAATTCATTGACGAGGACCTGTCCAATCTGGTCACGGATATCGACGGTTCCGAGGCCGTGCCAACGGCCGCTTTCCAGCGCGTCATACAACGCGCGGCGATCCACGTCCAAAGCTCGGGCCGGACCGAAGTGACCGGCGCAAACGTTCTGGTCGCCATCTTTGCCGAACGTGAAAGCAATGCCGCCTATTTCCTGCAAGAGCAGGACATGACGCGCTATGACGCGGTAAACTTCATCGCGCACGGCGTGGCCAAAGACCCTGCCTACGGTGAAAACCGCTCGGTATCCGGCGCGGATCAGGTCGAGGAAGAGGCTCAACCTGGCGTCACCGAAGGCGAACAGAAGGAAAGCGCGCTCGGGAAGTACTGCATTGACCTGAACGCTAAATCGCGCGCAGGCGATGTCGACCCGCTGATCGGTCGAGCTGATGAGGTTGAGCGTTGTATTCAGGTCCTGTGCCGTCGCCGCAAGAACAACCCACTGTTGGTTGGGGACCCGGGCGTGGGCAAGACGGCTATTGCGGAAGGCCTGGCACGTAAGATTGTTGGCGGCGAAGCGCCAGATGTACTGTCTGAGACCACAATTTATTCTCTCGACATGGGTGCTCTGCTGGCAGGTACCCGCTATCGCGGCGACTTTGAGGAACGCCTGAAGGCGGTTGTGACCGAATTGGAAGACCACCCCGACGCGGTGCTGTTCATTGATGAAATTCACACCGTGATCGGTGCCGGTGCAACGTCGGGTGGCGCGATGGATGCGTCGAACCTGCTGAAACCTGCCCTGCAGGGCGGCAAGCTGCGCACCATGGGCTCGACCACATACAAGGAATTCCGTCAGCATTTTGAAAAGGACCGCGCGCTAAGCCGCCGGTTCCAGAAGATCGACGTGAGCGAGCCTTCGGTCGAAGACAGCGTGAAAATTCTGCGCGGTCTGAAACCCTATTTCGAAGAACATCACGAGATCAAATACACCGCTGATGCCATCAAGACCGCAGTGGAACTGTCGGCCCGCTACATCAACGACCGTAAACTGCCCGACAAGGCCATCGATGTAATCGATGAGGCCGGTGCGGCGCAGCATCTGGTGGCTGAAAGCAAAAGGCGCAAGACCATTGGGGTCAAGGAAATCGAGGCGGTCGTCGCCAAGATCGCCCGCATCCCACCCAAGAACGTCACCAAAGACGATGCCGAAGTGCTGAAAGACCTCGAGGCCTCGTTGAAACGTGTCGTGTTCGGCCAGGATCTTGCAATCGAGGCGTTGTCCAGTGCGATCAAGCTGGCGCGTGCCGGTTTGCGTGAACCTGAAAAGCCCATCGGCAACTATCTGTTCGCTGGCCCGACCGGTGTGGGTAAAACCGAAGTCGCGAAACAGCTGGCGGATACGCTGGGTGTGGAACTGCTGCGCTTTGACATGTCTGAATACATGGAGAAGCACGCCGTTTCCCGTCTGATTGGCGCGCCTCCGGGCTATGTAGGCTTTGATCAGGGTGGTCTGCTGACCGACGGCGTCGACCAGCATCCGCATTGCGTGCTGCTGCTGGATGAGATCGAAAAGGCCCATCCGGACGTGTTCAACATCCTTTTGCAGGTGATGGACCACGGTGAGTTGACCGATCACAACGGACGTACGGTGAACTTCCGCAACGTTGTGCTGATCATGACCTCGAACGCGGGTGCGCAGGAACAGGCCAAGGCTGCCATCGGCTTTGCCCGTGACCGTCGCGAGGGCGAGGATACGGCCGCAATCGAACGTATGTTCACGCCGGAATTCCGCAACCGCCTGGACGCTGTGATCTCCTTCGCGCCACTGCCGAAAGAGGTCATCCTGCAGGTGGTCGAGAAGTTCGTTCTGCAGCTTGAAGCGCAATTGCTGGATCGCAATGTGACCATCGACCTGACCCCCAAAGCTGCCGCGTGGCTGGCGGACAAAGGGTATGATGACAAGATGGGTGCTCGCCCTCTGGGTCGTGTCATTCAGGAACACATCAAGAAACCATTGGCCGAGGAGTTGCTGTTCGGAAAGCTGGCCAAGGGTGGTGTGGTCCGCGTGTCCGTCAAAAAGGGCGATTTGAACCTGGAAATTCTTGGCCCCGATCAACCGCGTATTCCGGGCGACAAACCTCCGCTTTTAACCGCGGACTAAGACCCAATTTTCTCAATGAAATTGATCGCCCGGTTGCCCAGCAACCGGGCGATTTCGTTTCCAATACAAGCGAAATCGACGGAATAACCAACCCTGCGCGTTTCAATGTCACTGTTGAATCGCAAAAAGGGGATTTTGATGACCAAAACCGTCGCCGTTTGGAGCGTTGCTTTCGCTCTCTCCGCCGTTGCCGCCATTGCAACCGCCCAGCACCGATTTCGGTATCATGACGAGACGGAAACACGACCGTTGCGCTTGCAGGCCGCAACGGTTGATCCGGGGCACAGCCACTCTGAAATCTCTGAGACCCGCAAAAGTATACGCGTCTCGGCAAACGGGATCCCCGATCACCTTGTCGGGCGCTTTCCGAACCAAGGCAACCCGCACAGCATTTCCGAGCAACGTGTCAATTTGAAAGTACCGACGAACCCGAAATCCAATCGATCCACCACCCCGCTTGAAATGGGTTGGAATTTTGGTGTGTCTCTGAACGGCGTCGTGTTCGACCCGCTGGCCGCTGAGTTCTGGCAGGGCAATCCCCGCTCAGGCTGGTCATACAATGCGCTTGGGGGCGCGGTTACTTTGGGGTTCGACGAAAACTATGCGCACGTTCAACCCAATGGAAAATACCATTATCACGGCATTCCCACCGGTTTTATTGAGCTGCTGAACTATACACCCAACCGACATTCACCGCTGATCGGATATGCGGCAGACGGCTTCCCAATCTATGCGATGACCGGCGTTGTGGATGGGAAAGTGACACAAATTAAGTCGTCCTACCGTCTGAAGAACGGCAACCGCCCCGGAGGAAACGCGCCCGACGGAAAACATGATGGCACATTCAATGAGGACTACGCCTATGTAGCAGGCGCCGGAAATCTGGATGAATGTAACGGAGCCTTTACGGTTTCGCCTGAATATCCATCTGGAACGTATGCCTATTTCCTGACTGAAAGTTACCCGGTCATCCCGCGCTGCTTTGCGGGCAAGCCCGATAGCAGCTTTCGGTTCGGTCGTCGCTAACCCGGGTTTCTTAACGAGTGTCTCGGTTACCTTTCGGTGAGTTTCAGCTCGATTCGGCGGTTTTGCGCCCGGGCCTCCGGGGTGTCTGCCGGGTTTACGGGCTGGAACTCACCAAAACCGTTTGCGGCCAATCGGCTCGGCGGGATACCCAGCGCATCGACCATGTACCGCACTACGGACAAGGCACGACCCTGACTAAGTTCCCAATTGTCGCGATAGCGCCCGGAACCGGCCAGCGGCACGTTATCAGTGTGACCATCAACGCGGATCACCCAGTTCAGGCCTTCGGGAATTTCAGCCGCCACGCTGCGCAGGATATTTGCCACCTTGGCGATGTCCTGCTGCCCGGCCGGTGACAAAACGGCCGAACCCGTGTCAAACAGGACCTCGGACGAGAACACAAAACGGTCGCCTTCGATCCGAACGCCTTCTTCATCCCCTAGGACGTCGCGCAATCTTCCAAAGAACTCTGACCGATAGCGCTGCAGGTCCTCGGCCTGCGCCGCCAATTCCTGATTTTGTCCAGACAGAGCTTCGGCCTCGGCCTCCAGCCGGGCACGCTCAGCCTCTTCCAACAGACGCCGACGGCGTTCTTCCGAGGCCGCGCGGGCCAAAGCTGCGTTCAGGTCCTGACCCAGGGTCTGAATTCGAATGTCCGAAGCGGCGTTGCGTTCTTCATAGTCGTCCAACAACGCCTGCAACCCGCCAAGTTGTTGGCGCAGTGCCGCCATCTGTTGGTTCAACAACGCCGTCTCTCGCTGCGCTTTTGCGGAAATCGTTTTCTCATCTGAGATCGCTTCACGGGCCAAAGCCAATAAGTTTGCACGCTCTTCGGCTAACGAGCGCTGCGATTGTGCCTCGGCCTGCGCCTCGGTCTGCGCGGCCAAAGCGGCTTGTAGTTGCGCCTGCAACTCCTCTGCGTCCAGCGCACCAAACTGGCGCTCAAGTTCGGCCCTGGCAGCTTGAGCGGCGGCAAGCAGGGTCAGCGTATCCTCAGCTTCTTTGCGCTGCGCTTCCAATGCCAGCGTCATCGCCGTCAACTCGGCATCCGCATTCTGCAGACGATTGCGCAGGTTCTCGGCAGCCGCAGCCTCGGCCAGCTTGGCGGCTTCTTCCGCGCTGAGCTGGTTTTCCAGTTCACCGATCCGAGTGGATTGCGCAGCATCGCTTTGTTCGAGATCCGCAACCAACGCCTCCAACGCCTCGCGTTGGGCGGCTGCCAGCCGGGCGGCTTCGGCCTGTTCATCGATCTCCGACCGACTTTGCGCCAGCGCGAGGTTCAGCGCCTCTTGGTCCTCCAGCAACTTGGCACGCTGGGATTCCAGTGTTGCAATTGCACTGCGTGCCCGCTCCTGATCCGTCAAAAGTGCGGCGACCTGCGCCTCAAAATCCGTGATACGCGCCTGCGACAGCGCCAAGTCCACTTCGGCCCGCGCCAGCGTATCTTCAGTTTGCGACAGGGTCGTGTTCAACGCGCCAAGACGGGCCTCCAGGCGGTTATTCTCACGCTCCTCCAATCCCAATGCCCCGGCCAGCGCTGCGACTTCATCCGACAGGGCGGTCAATTCGTCCTCTTGCCCGGAAATGGTTTCGCGCAACACGAACTGCACCACCATAAAGATGGTCAGAACGAAGGTCAGCACCATCAGCAAACCGGTGATCGCGTCAACAAAACCCGGCCAAACCGAGCCCTGAAAACGCTGACCTGTGCGGCGGGACAGAGCCATGGATTACTCTCCTTCCGGAGCGGTGCGAACGGCGCCTCGGGGCAATGTCAGGGCTTTGACAAGCAGTTCGATATCCTTGCGCAATTCGCTCATGCTTTCCTGGCGACCGGCCGAGATTTCTTCGAGGATGCGCAATAGTTGAACGTCCATCGACCGCAGACGCATCCGGCTTTCGGCGTCAATTCCATCCCCTGTACCCTGATCACGCATGTGATCCAGAAGGGCGTCCTGCCCAAGGGCCACGCGTTCCAATGCGGCTGTCACCCCTTCGGATTCAGACTGTCGCACGTTCATCTCACCGATCGCGTCGACCAGTTGGCCCAGTTTGACCGACACGGCAGCACGATCAGCCTCTTGCCCCGAAAACAGGTCCTGCAGTGCATCCATCTGTTCGGACATCGCGTCCAGAACTGGGGTCAGAACCGCAAGCTCTGCGCCACCCTCATCTGCAGCCGCAAAACCAACGCGGGTGATTGAGGACAACCATTCCTCAAGCTCGCGGTAGAACCGGTTCTGGCCGTGACCTGCGAACAGTTCCAGCAAACCGACGATCAGAGACCCGGCAAGGCCCAAAAGGGACGACCCAAATGCCACGCCCATTCCTTGTAGCTGGGCTTCTAACCCCACCATCAGGCGGTTGAATACGGCCAGCCCTTCTTCGCCCTCTTGCGGGTTCAGGCTGCGGATCGTGTCGACAATGGCTGGAACGGTGGTCGCCAAGCCAAAGAACGTGCCCAAAAGGCCCAGATAAATCAGAACATTGGTAATATAGCGCGTGATCTCACGCTCTTCCTCGACGCGTTCCGCGACCGAATCCAGGATCGACCGGGTCGAACTTGAGCTGATCTGCGATCGTGCACCGCGTTCGCGCAGCAATGAGGCTAAAGGTGCCAGCAATTGCGGCGTGCGCGCGTCTTCGCGGACAACGCCGCCAACAAAAGCTTCAATCCAGCGCACCGACCCAATCAGCTGTGTCACCTGAAAGAAACAAGCAAAAACGCCGATTATGAAAACCAGGATGATAAAGCCGTTCAGGTACGGGTTGGCCTGAAATACCGGCAACACATAAGGCAGCGCCATAAAGACGCCCAAGCCTGCCAGGCCAATTGCGACCAACATCATCACAATTTGACGGATGGGATGCGAGAATTGGGGTCTCGCGCCCTGATGTGCCTGCGCCATGCGCGTAATTCCCGGTTCTTGCCTGCTCTGGCGTGAATCTAGCCAAAATCCACCGGGTACGCCAAGGATTTATGCGGTAATGCTGCGCACCCGTTGCGCTAACCACTCAAGATCGGGATCGCGCAGGTCGATCTCGGCCAGATGTTCAGCAGTATTATACAGGTATTCTGTGTTCGGACCGCGCCCGCCAACTGCGTGTGCTATGATCTGCGCCTGCTCTTCCAATGGCATACCGCCACAATATTGGACGTGATCCGCGTCGATCACATAGGTCACCGCGGTGACGACTTCGCCGTTGTTCAAATGCACATCAAGGTTTTTCTCGACATAGGCTGACGAAATCAGCTCACGCTCGCGCAACTCATGCAAGGTGCGCTCTTCATGGCCGGTCTCGACCGAAAGTGCCAAGCCAGTGCAATTGGCATCAGCCTGTTCATCCAGTGCCAGCACAAGGCCGGGGTGTTCTTCGGTGCCGCGATGGTGGATCGAGCTCATGCAGAACGACCGGGCGTATCCATGCAATGTGGCGTGTTCGCTGCGGGCGACCGGAAAGCCCGGATTCCACAGCAGTGATCCATATCCAAAAACCCACATCGTCATAGCTCTGGTCCTTGCCCGTTTCGGCCTATAAACATCAAATTCAACGCGGGAAAAAGGGCCAACTGCCATGCGCGGTCTAATACGAGTAGTCATTTTCTTAACGGTTATCTGGAGCGCCTATTGGTTCGTTGCCGGATTCGGATTGCGCAACGCAATCACCGCCTGGTTCGACAATCAGCAGGAACAAGGCTGGCAGGCGGACTTTTCCGATGTTTCAACAGCCGGGTATCCGTTTCGTCACGTTACGCGCCTGAACAGTCCTGCTCTGGCAGACCCGGTCAACGGCACCGCGTGGAGCGCGGATTGGATTGAGTTCCAAAGTCCTGCGATCTGGCCCGGGCGCCAGGTGCTGCGCTTTGCCGACACGCCCCAGCGCCTGTCCTATTTTGATCAGACTGCGACCATTGAAGCCAGCGATCTGCAAGCCGAGCTACAGCTGCAACCCGGTGTGGCGCTGGAGCTGGAAAAAATGGCTTTGACCGCGGGTTCATGGTTGATCACCGATGATGCCGAAGCGCTGGCTGGCGGCGATACGCTGACATTGGTTATGGAACAGACCTCTATTCCGGTAACCTATGCCATCGGCGCTCGAATAGACGGGTTTACCCCGGGAGATGGTCTGCGCGATTTGATGCGGTCTGCGACCACGTTGCCGCAGGCGTTTGAGACGCTCGAACTGGACATGACGGCCACGTTCAACAAACCGTGGGATCGTACGGCTCTAGAACAGGGTAGACCACAGCCGGTGAAGATTGACCTGAACCTGGCCGAGATGAAATGGGGCGCTTTGCGTTTGTTTGCGGCGGGTGAGCTCGACATTGACCACCAGGGCATCCCAACGGGCGAGATTGCGGTCAAAGCTGAAAACTGGCGCGACATGATTGCCATGGCCAATGCCGCAGGCGCCCTGCCCGATCAGGCCGTTGATCCTGTGACACGAGCGCTGAATTTCATGGCCGGGTTGGGTGGAAACCCAAATGCGCTGGATCTGCAGCTTAACTTTCGGGACGGTTTCGTGGCACTTGGGCCGTTGCCGCTGGGGCCTGCGCCCCGCCTGATCTTGCGTTAACGGCAGTATGGCCCGCGACGATGGCGGGCGGTATCCAGATGGAAATGATCCCGGTGATATCGGTCGGCGTTTGGCCCTAGTACAGTGCCAAACGGCCCGCACGCTTCGCGCCAGATCTTGACCAGTTGTTTTTGGGACGGGTTCTTGCGCCACCCGTTCAGGACCGACACAACCTCTCCATCGGCCATCTTGAAAGCCGAGATATCAATTGCACGGCCTTTGCCGTGCTCGGAAATACGGGCGCCTTTACGGTTGTTTCGCGTCCGACACGCGTAATGAGCTGCGACCTGCAACTGGACCACCGGCCCGCGTCTCTTGAAGGTCGGCTTGACTGCCTTTTCAACCCACTTGTTCAGCGCAACAGCCGTTCCACAATCCATCGTGGAAGGACGACTAAGCGTCACCCCCGAGATCGAGGTGATCTGCACTGCGTCCTTGATCCCACACGCCTTGATCTTACCCGGTACAGTGCCGACTGGCTTGCCCTGTATATTGATGTCGCCGCATACCGACCCCTTACGCAACTTACGCTTTTTGAACAGCGCCTCCTGCTCAAGGGCTTTGGGCCGCAGGTACGGCATCAGCGATGTGTCTGGTCCAAGCAGGGGCAGGTCTGCGGGACGGGCCGCGACCGCCAAAACCTGCGGCGACGCTGGCCGCAACTCCGGGCGTATCGTCGCCGGAGGCAGCTGAGGCAACACCGCGCTGCTGAGGACGATCTGTTGCGGGACCAGTACAGTGCCGGGCCGCGACAATGGTATTAACGAGCGTTCCAGTGAACCAGCCTGAGTCGACGCTGCGCAAAGCGCTGCAAATGCAATCAGAGTGGTTCTCCAGCCCCGTGTCATGGGTTCGTTTTCCCCCGTCCGAAATCTGGCGCATCCGTGTCTTGCCCGGCGTCAATGATGCCGCGGCGGATCGCGCGTGTACGGGTGAAATAGTCGAATAGTTGCTCGCCGTCACCTGTTCTGATTGCGCGCTGCAAGGCAAACAGCTCTTCGGTAAACCGGCCAAGGATCTCCAGCGTCGCTTCCTTGTTGGTCAGGAACACGTCACGCCACATCGTCGGATCCGAGGCTGCAATGCGGGTGAAGTCCCGGAACCCCGCAGCGGAATACTTGATAACTTCGGTATCGGTGACCCGACGCAGATCATCCGCCACGCCAACCATTGTGTAGGCGATCAAGTGCGGCGCATGCGATGTCACGGCCAGAACCAGATCATGGTGATCCGCGTCCATTTCATCAACGTTTGAGCCCATGCCTTCCCACATCGCTCGCAGGCGGGCAATCGCGTCCGGATCAGAGCCTTCGACCGGAACCAACAGGCACCAGCGGTTATCAAATAGCTCGGCAAATCCCGATTCCGGGCCAGAATGCTCGGTCCCCGCCAACGGGTGCGCGGGTATGAAATGAACGCCATCAGGGATTTCAGGCCCAACGGCCTGAATAACGTGGTGCTTGACCGAGCCGACATCTGTCACTGTCGCCCCAGGTTTCAATGCGGGCGCAATTTCCTTTGCAACAGCCCCCATCGCGCCGACAGGGACGCAGAGCACGACAAGATCCGCGCCCTCGACCGCCTCTTGCGCGCTGTCGCAAACGCGGTCGCACAGACCGATACGGCGGGCCGTTTCGCGGGTGGCCTCGGACCTCGCATAGCCAGTCACCTCGCCCGCAAGCCCGGCGCGTTTGATCGCCCAGAACATTGACGAGGCGATCAAGCCCAGCCCGATCAAGGCCACACGGTCGTAAACTTGGCTCATGCGGCGCCCCCTTTGAACGCAGTGATGGCCGCAACAACACGGCGGCAGGCTTCTTCGTCGCCCACGGTGATCCGCAGGGCATTTGGCAGGTTGTAGCCCGCCACGCGGCGCACGATCAAACCCTGGGTCTTGAGATAGTCGTCACACGCTTCGGCCTCGGCCTGGTTGGCAAAGCGGGCGAGGATGAAATTGGTGCAGGACGCATCCGACGGAATCCCGATCTTGTCCAGTTCTTCCGACAGCCACACCCGCAGGCGCGCGTTTTCAGCCTGGCAGAAGGACAGGAATTCCAAGTCATTCACCGCTGCCTCTGCAGCAGCCAACGCGGTCAAGGACAGGTTGAACGGCTGGCGCACCCGATTCAGAACGTCGATAATCGACTGTGCGGCATAGCCCCAGCCGACACGCATCCCACCCAGACCGTACACCTTGGAAAAGGTGCGCGTCATAATCACGTTGTCAAATCGGTCTACCAGCGATGCACCGCCGTCGAACCCTTCGACAAACTCGGCATAGGCCCCGTCGATCACGATCAGGCAGGTCTTGGGTAATGCCTCGGCCAAACGCAGCAATTCAGCCTCGGGGATCATAGTCGAGGTCGGGTTGCCCGGGTTCGTCACGAACACGATCCGGGTCTGGTCGGTCACGGCGGCCAAAATGTTGTCGACATCCACGTGGCGGTTGCGCTCGGCCACCATCACCGGTGTCGCGCCGGCCATACGGGCGATGATCGGGTACATTGAAAACCCGTGCTCGGTATAGATGACGTCATCGCCCGGCCCGGCATAGGCCTGGGCGATGAATTGCAGCACCTCGTCACTGCCTACGCCGCAGATTAACCGCGCAGGGTCCAACCCGTGCCTTGCGCCTACCGCTGCGCGCAAACTGGCGTGGTCGGTGCTGGGATACCGATGAAGCGTCGCCGCACTACCGCGCACGGCCTCGATCGCCTTGGGGCTGGGACCAAACGGATTTTCGTTGGAGCTGAGCTTGATCACATGCTCTACCCCCGCCACATGCGACTGGCCGCCCTGATAGAGCGCGATGTCCATAATGCCGGGTTGCGGGGTGATCTTGTTCATAAGAGGCTCCGTTGTTGGAGCCTCTCATACCCGTCTCAACGCGTTGAGAAAAGCGGCAATTCCGTCACGCCGCTTTGAAGCGGGCGGTCGCCGGGTCGGCGTTGTAATAAGGGGCGAATTCTTCTGTCCTGTGGGACAGATCATTGACGCTGTCGATGATGAACTGAACCGTCGCCTCGCTCATCAGATACGAGAAGTTCAGCCGCACCCATCCGGGTTTCTTCATCTCTTCGCCCGCAGACAGGGCCGCATGCAATTCAGCGGACGTTGCGCGGTCGATTTCCAGCAAGCGATGCGCATATGGCCCGGCACAGGCGCAACCACCGCGCGCCTGAATGCCGTAGATGTCGCTGAGCATCCGGGTAAACAGCTGCTGATGCACCGGCTGGCCGGAGTTGTCCCGCACAAGGAAAGAATAGATCGGCAAACGATGCGGGTTTTCAGTACCTAGCAAAGTCAGGTTCGGATTGTCGCCCCACCCTTTCAATGCCATTTCATTGTACCGGGCTTCGCGTTCAGCAATTTCATCCGTGCCGACGACATCCTTAACGATGAAAGACAGCGCGGCGCGGATATCTCCGATCACATTGGGTGTTCCGGCTTCTTCTCGCGTGGCCAAATCCTCGCTGTAGTCATGGCGCCAGGGCGACACAAAGCTGACAGTGCCGCCACCAGGCCAACTTGGGCAAGTGCGGCGAACTGCGTTCTGATTGACGATCAGCACACCGGACGCGCCCGGGCCGCCCGGGAATTTGTGCGGGGAGACTACGATGGCGTCCTTGCGCGCATCTTCCGGCCCCATGTCCATCGGCAAATATGGTCCACCACCAGCGTAATCCCAGATCGAAACAGCGCCATGAGACTTGAGCAGCCGCGTGATCGGGTCCGGGTGTGTAATGATGCCGGTTACGTTAGAGGCAGCGGAAAATGAACCGACAATCAGATCGGAATCGGAATTGTCCACCAATGCCCGTTCAAGTGCACCCAGATCAACGCCACCTTCAGGCGCTTCGGGGATTTCGATGACCTGCGCTTTGCTTTCCCGCCAGGGGAGGATGTTCGAATGATGCTCATATGGCCCGATCAGAACAACCGGCCGGTCAGCCCCCTCAATTCCCATCAAACTGACCAGCCGGTTAAGGCCCGCAGTGGCGCCGGACCCGGTAAAGATCACCGCGTCGTCTTCCTTTGCTCCAACAATGCGGGCTATTTCCGCGCGCGCTTCGCGGCGCAGACGGGTCATATACGACCCACAATAGGAGGCCTCAGTGTGGCTGTTGGCATAAAAAGGCAGCACCTCATGGGCGACAAAATCCTCTACCTGCTGCAGCGCACGACCCGAAGCGACGTAGTCCGCATAAACCAGCGGCACGTCCCCATTCAGACCGGGGATCAGAACATTCTCTCCGATCAGCCCGTCGCGCAGGGTTGAATTGCGAGTGGTGGATTGGAGGTCCGCGCGAAATTTGGACAAGGTCATGATTAATTCTCCATATTGCATCACCAAATATGATTGAATGAGGATGCAGAAACTTCACCTTTCTTTTGGTGGATTTCTAAAATTTTGTGTCATATGCTTCTATATGGCCGAAAAACTAGATCAAATTGACAAGCGTATCCTTCGCGAACTTCAAACAGACGCAACACTGTCCCAGCGTGAGTTGGCGGACCGAGTCGGATTGTCGCAAAATGCCTGCTGGCGGCGGCTGAAGGCGTTGAACGAAAATGGCGTCATTACCGGTTCGACCGCGCGGATCGCCCGCGAAAAACTGGGGCTGAGCCTTGTGGTCTTTGTTATGCTGCGCACCCGGCACCATTCGGCGGAATGGCTGCAAGCCTTTCGAAGCCATGTCCTAACCATCCCCGAGGTGGTGGATTTTCACCGCATAGGTGGCGACTATGACTATCAGTTGAAAGTCGTCACGCAAGATATGACGTCATATGACAAGGTGTATCAGCGATTGATCGACAAGGTCGAACTAGACAGTGTGACCTCGTACTTTGCGATGGAGGCCATCGCCGAAAGCAGGCCCCTGCCAATTTGACTCAGCGCCTTCGGCGGGCTTGATCAGTAATTTGGCTGCAAGGCTGTTCGTAGGTTGTTACGCGTTCAATTCGAAATGCAGCTTGTGCAAGCCGAGCGTGAATTCCAGCATCCCACCCAATGCGGGCGTTCTGCTGAGGCACTTCGGTTGATACTTTTTGAAAACCCGAGACGCAAATTTTGGACATGCCGTCAAACCCAATACGCGTCGTCACATGACCAAACAAAAAAGGGCCGCGCAAACTGCGCGGCCCTGGAATTCTGGGTGTCGGCGAAAATTAGTTCTTCGCGTAGAATTCGACGACCAGGTTCGGCTCCATGACGACCGGGTACGGCACATCGCCCAGGCCCGGCGCGCGAACGAAGGTCGCTGTCATTTTCGAGTGGTCGGCGTCGATGTAGTCAGGCACGTCACGCTCGGCCAGAGCGGCAGCTTCCAGAACAACGGCCAGTTGCTTGGATTTGTCGCGTACTTCGATTACGTCGCCTTCTTTGACACGGTAGCTAGGGATGTTGACCCGCTTGCCGTTCACTTTGACGTGGCCGTGGTTCACGAACTGACGTGCAGCAAAGACAGTTGCAACAAATTTGGCGCGGTAAACAACAGCGTCCAGACGACGCTCCAGCAGGCCGATCAGGTTTTCACCGGTGTCGCCGTTCACACGTACGGCTTCGGCATAGATGCGGCGGAATTGCTTCTCGGTCAGGTCGCCATAGTAGCCTTTCAGCTTCTGCTTGGCGCGCAGCTGCAGACCGAAGTCCGACAGCTTGCCCTTGCGGCGCTGGCCGTGCTGGCCGGGGCCGTACTCACGACGGTTGACTGGGGATTTCGGACGACCCCAGATGTTTTCCCCCATCCGGCGGTCAATTTTGTACTTGGCAGACGTGCGTTTGGTCACGGCTGATCTCCTTCTTTAGGTCGAGGCCCACACAGGCCACTATGAAGGGCGTTGTCCTCTTGAGGTTTCCCCCATGACAGGAATCCCCTTACGGGGCCCACCAACACCAATGAAGCCGCGCTTATATCCGCAGAACTGGCGGAGTCAACACGACTATGGTTTTTTTGCTATGTGCGAATGCAGGCAGCCTGATTGGAACCTTAGTCTGCTACGCGTCGGACGCCCGCAACTGCGTTTTCCCACCCATTATCCATCGGCGACCGCGTCGGGAAAGCGACAACGGTTTGGTCCGGGAGGCTGGAATTGCTTTCGCTTTCAAACTCGGTATACGCGCTGACCCAGAATTCCTGATCGCGCGCAGGATACCCGTTTTCGAAAACCAGCGTCGGGTGTGTGTCTCCGGCAACCGAAAACAATAGCGCCGTGTACTTTTGTGCGCCATTGGTCAAAACGATACGACCCAGTGCTCCGTCTGCCAGATTCGGCGGCGGCGCTATGCTGCTTAGCACTTTTGATGCGTATGCTTCGGCCTGACCCGACAACACAAGGCCCTGTTCGGCCGGACTGGCCAATGAAAGAGCCTGCCCACGCCACGACCATGCGGCTCCTACTTTCAAAAAAGACTGAGGCGCCGCCTCAAGTCCGTTTAACTCTGTCTGCGTCCACGAAATGGATATGCGACCGCTGTCCCCGGCTGTCATTGTATCCGCCTGTACCTTTCAACAAATCACTGCTTACTGCACCTTCTTATCAGGACAGAATCTGGCGGAAAAGAGACCGAAGTGCAGCAATCACGTAAATGTTTCCGGTGTGTCAAGTCAAACTGATACTAAAAGCGAAATTAATTCAACCTTAGATTGTTTCTGACAAATAACGACGCACTAGCCTCAAGAAATCTCAAAGCGATTCTCTACTCAAATATTTGTTTTTAAATTGCAAAATAAGCCTAGGGTATTCGCTCTTCGTGTACCACCAATTCCAAGCGGTATTTTGGAAACCATGATATTCCGGTTCATCCAATCCTATCTGGGCCTCCGATTTGAGACGTCCGATCGTTGCATTGCAGCAACTAAATTGGGCAGCGGTACCAATCTGGGCCTGCCCTTGCTTCAACTCAACAATGGGTGCCATCCGACCGCTTCAGCTTTTCCAAGTACGCGCGTTTCGCGGCCGCCACCTCTTCATCGCTCAAATTCGACCGGTTCAGGTCCACAAAATAGTCTGCGCCTCCGGCTGGCTGGACGTTCCGATTTTCACTTGTGATGAGCCTGTCGGATCTCACGTTCAGAATGGAAAGTGCCTTGATCAACGGGAAATCGTGATCGCCCAGACCAGAAACGTTGACAGATTCGACCTCGGCACGCGGTGAAACCACTTCATTCACCCGGCGCACCACCGCCTCAAGATCTGCACCCTGTTGCAACGCCCTCCCGTATTGTGACAGATCCTCGCGGATTCTGTGGCTGCGAAGGTTTTGCCAATACGTACTTCTGATCCAATCGGCCGCGTATCTGGTCGTAAACAGAAAGATAATGCGATCCCCGGCATCAGTCAGGCGCGAAACCTCATCCAACAGGGCTTTGGAAAGAACGTGCGTTTGCTCATATGACCAAACCCCTTTGCGACCGGGGATCAAACCAGCGAATTCTTCATTGCTGATCAGCAGAGGTTTGCCACTTTGGTCTGCAAACGGCTTAAGCGCCTCGCGAACGGTTGCTCCGAAATTGCGAAGGGTGCGATCCTTGGGGGCGACCGCATACCGCCGCGCAGCCAGGCTGGCTTCTTGCAAGTCATCAGGCAAAAGAACATTCACGCGATCTTTCAGGTATCCCCGATTTTTCGAGAGCGTCTTTTGCAAGGTCGTTGTGCCCGTTTTATGAAAACCTTGATGAATTACGACCTTCAAAACATAACGTCCCGTTCGTCCTTGGCCTGCGTGGTGTTGGGCTTTCAAAAAAATGCCAAACCTGCTCAACACAGGTTTGGCGCTTCTTTGGTCAGACCAATTTGAATGTAAAATGACCCATAGTTTGCCCATTTGGCAAACACTTTTGGCATGCAAATCATAGCCTTAATCGAGACCCATCTTTGAATGTTACTCTTTGGCGCCCATAAAATACACATAGCATGCACATTAAATCTAAATACTATTTCTCATGAAATTTGAGCCCTCAGTTTGAGCTGATGGTTGTTTTAATGCCTTAAGGCCCACGAAGTCGCCCTCTCGCACTACTGAAAATCAAAGACCAACTGCTGTGAGGCATTCAGCAGCCCGATTTTTCGCCCCATTGAAGCTTCTGCTTTCAAAGTAACTTCAGCAGCAGCACGTGCATCTTCTCCGGCATCATGGTGTTTGAATTGAAGCCCTAACACCTTCTTGAGATTGGCCAGACCATGCCCACCATTGCCCCTCAACTCCGGCCAGGCTTGGCGAGCGATGGTAACGCTGTCTGACCATACCGACTTCAACACTTGAAGTCCTGCAAGTCGGCACGCTGCATCAAAGGCTTTCTCATCGTAACGGCTATGTTGAATAAGCGGATTTGCTTCAAGAACCGGACGCAGGTCTGGCAGTACTTCTGCAAATTTGGGGGCGTTTTTGACAGTCGCAGCATCAATGCCATGCAATCGGGTGTTGCCTGCAGCGAATGGCGTGCAGGGATCGATGTATGCACTATAAGTTACAATTGAGCTGTCAAACCCAACAAAAGCGAGGCCAATTTGACAGATGCTCGCGATATCGTACCCGGCAGTCTCGACGTCCACAGCTATGAACCTAAGGTTGTCGCTCAGCGGT
Organism: Ruegeria sp. CDSB029; assembly: GCF_059611125.1. NCBI lineage: Bacteria > Pseudomonadati > Pseudomonadota > Alphaproteobacteria > Rhodobacterales > Roseobacteraceae > Ruegeria > Ruegeria sp. CDSB029. Next base: position 152,778 of record NZ_JBXWOX010000006.1, on the reverse strand, counting down.
TCGACCTGATTGAAACAGGTTGGTAAAGACAAAGATGCAGCAATGGCCATGATAACGACTTTCACACGCTCACTGACTGATGCAAAGCCCGACCAGTAGCTGAGCAAAGCAGCCAGGCTTCTTTTCCTGACCACGCAGCACATGATAGCAGTCATTGGTACAGATTGTAGCGAACAGCGTAAGAGAGCCCAAACTAACGGATGCTGCGACACGCACGAAAGGCGGCTTACAAGCGCGGTATGCGATGCGATTAAGAACTCTGATCAATAGGTCAAAGAGACAACATGATCGATCAAGAGCAATGAAAAAGAGTTCTTGCTACTTATGATAAGCTGATTAACCAGCGAGGGTTGCCGGGTGTACTTGTGAACCCCGTACGCGCGGAATGGTGTGGTCACGAAATGGCGGATCGTGACAAAAAAATCGCCCTATTGATCATCAAGGAGCTTCAGAAGAGATTTGCAGCGTCACATCTGCACGAACCAAAGATCCTGATACAGGGGTGCGGTGCAAAGATTTATCCCGGTGAAGCCATAGAACGGACCTCTAGTCTGACTGATCAGTCATAGATTTCTACCGACAGCGCATCCATCGCATATGAGGTTTCGATATTTGCCTGGCCGTCCACGAAATTGAGTGACTGGGACCTGCTCAGTGCCCGCATTTCTCCGCTTATCCAGACTGGCTTATATAACTCATCGAGTTCGAAGCCTTGTTCGTATCGCACATAAACCATCTGATTGGCTGGAGGTGGTGGTGTGTGAATGCAGGCTCCAACTGTCGGAACCAGAAGGAATTCGACCGCCTTCTGGTCGACAATATCCAGGGGAAGGAGATAGCCGGGAAGGCGCACGTTCTCTCCCAAAAGGTCAAGGTTCGGTTCGCGCGCGGCAATCAACCGTTGGTTCATCACAATTTCGCGTTGTTCAAACAACCAATCTGGGTCAAGGCCTTGAGATACGAGGTCTTCGCGTATCTGAAACGCTTCGGCGCGCTTCTCGTCATCCGCAGTGTCCGCATGCAGAACCTCAATCCGATAAAGCATGGCCAACGCATTGACCTGAGAATATTCTAGGGTGGTAAAAGGATCGTGGTAGGGCCGCTCTTCAGGAAGGAGATCCTGCCAACTTATGTTGCGCGGATCCGCTGCTAGAAGAGGCCCCGCAATCGCAAGGGCGAATAAGATATTCAGAAAATGCGCAATGGTCTTCATTTCAGCGGATCCTCTTATTTAAAGCCGCACCGACAGTCCGTCTGATAGCGTCATACAGTACACCCTTAACGCAGGTATGATACTGGCAAGAAGACCAGAGCAGAAAACGAGGGCTATGAGAAGTACCTCGCGAAAACTCGGCAGGCCAACACCGATGCGAAGCCCAAAATTTGCGGCAAGAATCGGATCTATCACGAGCGTGAGAGCGCTGAGTGCGATTACTCCAAGCACGATGCCGGCCAACAACAGTAAAACGGCTTCAAGCAAGATCAGGGAAAACACGCCGACTGGTGTTGCGCCCACGGATCGAAGGATCGCAAATTCACGCCGCCGGTTGTCGAGCGAAGCAGACAACATGACCACCATGCCGATCATTACAGCCACTGCCACAGCGCCTGCCATCAGACGCAGCGCAGTCTCGGCCGTACTGGTAATCGACCAAAGCTGCAACAGCGCAACATTAGGAAGAACAGCGGTCAGTGCCTCGTCGCGATGGTCTGCCAGTTGCCGTTGAACTGAAAGCACCGCCGTTTTCTCCTTCAGCCCGGCAAAAATCGCGTTGATGGTCCCCGGTTCATGATCATGGCTATCGTGATCGTGCCCGTCAGAGGTCGTGACAGTTTGCCCCTCGTCTTCATGGCCGCTTCCGTGAGCATGACGGTCGTCATGTTCCTGATGCCCTTCTTCGTGCTCGTCAGGCTCGTCTAACTCCACATGGTCATGGTCTTCGTGTTCTCCGGCGACTTCTGGTGCTTCGATCAAAACGAATGGGTCCGCAACCTCTGTTGCAGGTTCTTCGTGCAAGGCGTCAAAACCCTCGAGTGAGACAAAAACCATTCTGTCGACGGCCGTCCCGGTATGCCCCAGCACGCCGGTCACTGTGAATGGCGCTTCGTCGTGCACATCAAAGGCAACTTCCCCTGAGCCATGGGCATTCACGATTTCAGTACCTGACGTGTACCCGAAAGCCTGAGCAACTTTTGCTCCAATCACTGCGCCATCTGGAGATTTAAACGGAACACCTTCAGCAAATATCAGTTGCCGGCCGCCACTATGACGAAAGTGGTCAAAATATTGCTCGGACGTTCCGATCACGGGATATCCTCGGTGGTTGTCACCCATCATGATTGGCACTGTCCAGCTTATCTGGGGCAGATCTTCGATCATCTCGTAGCTGTCCCAGCTGATACCAACGCCAGTTGTGCCGACACCAAAAACCGTTGCCATCAGGATCTGCACATCGTTTCCGCGTGCCGCAATGATCAGGTCGATCCCTGATGCAGAATTGGCAAAACCCGCTCGTGCCTCTGTTCGCAGTCGTTCAACCCCAACAATCAAAGCCACGCTCAAGGCAATGCTAAGAACAGTTAACGCAGCGATGAAGCGGCGATTGAGAAGGCTTTTATAACAAAGATTGAACATCACGTTTTGCCCGCGTTCAGCATCGGCAAGTCAACGCTCCGATCGAAGTGTTTTTCCAGGCTGCGATCATGGCTGACAAATAACAAACTCGCCCCTGATGCTTTGCATTCCTTCAACAACAACTGGACAAACGTGTCTTTCGCTTCCTCATCCAAAGCCGAGGTGGGTTCATCCGCCAAAACCACTTCAGGCGCCCCTATCAGAGCACGCGCCGCCGCAACGCGTTGTTGCTGCCCAACACTCAGTGCGCTGGCAGGTCGATTGATCAGCTCAGCATCCTCGAGACCCAGCTCACTTAGCAACCGTGTTGCGGTAGCTTTGGGGTCTGGCCCCGACCGATTGCGCCGTTGCGCTGAAAACCGGCAGGGCAGCAACGTGTTTTCAAGCGCACTGAGCCAAGGCAAGAGATTAAAGACCTGGAAAACAATCCCCAAATGATCCACGCGAAAACGGTCACGATCACCTCCGGCCAAAGCCCCGACATCCGTGCCTGCAACGCGAACCGCGCCTTGCGGTACATCGATCACGCCAGCAATTGCCGAAAGCAATGTGGTCTTTCCGCTGCCACTGGGGCCTTTCATAAACACACTTTCCCCGGCCTTAAGATCGAAGCTATCGACTGAGAGAACCGGGTCAGGTTGACCGGGCCACCGAAACACCAAGGATTTGAGTTCAACAGTTTTCATTGATGACACAGATGCTTTGGCTTGGTTTTTCAAAGATAATTGAGCTTTTTAGTGATCCAGAAAAGGATCTCTGCCAAAACACCAATGGCTCCGGCTTTGTCTGTCTTGACCAAAGCTGTTCCTGACGTTCCAAATTGCAAGTAATTATTGTCTGCGTCTGCAGGTAGTTCAACCAATACGATGTAGCTGGATATCCCGGCTAGTTCGCGCAATGAGGGAAGGCCTGATCTAAGATCAACAGTACCTTCGACAGTTCCGACCGGAAAATCGGAAATACGGCCGGTAATTTCTCCACCGGGTTCCGTTCTAAATGCCAGCCGGATTTCATCACCGACCGAAACATTAGCGCGACTGGATTGGGGCAGAGTTGCAATTACTGCATAGTCCCCAGGTTTGACAAAAGTTATTGCCCCTTGTAGCGGAGTGGCGCGGTTGCCTGGTCGGAGTGATACAGCCGTGACAACGCCGTTTCCCGGCGCTTTTACAACTGTTTGCTCTAAATCCCAAAGAGCTTGCGCAAGTGTCTGCTCGGCCTCCACAACACCTGCGTCACGCCCGTCGATCTTCGCGGCGATACGCCGTTCAAGGCTTGTCTTCCGGGCTTCTGCTGCGCGGATATTCGCGGTCAACTGGTCGATGGTTGAGACAGCCTCTTGCAGTTGGAACGTGGTTGAAGCCCCGCGTTCTTCCAAACGGATGATGTCATCACGACGCTGAATTCCGAAAGTCAGCTGAGCAGTCAAGGATTCAATCTCGGCCTCGGCAGCTGATAAATCTGATACCAGTTGGTCGGCAGATGACTTTGCAGTTTCCAGGACAGCTTCGAGCCGGGAAACCTCGGCTTTGAAAACCTCATTATCTATCCGGAATAGGGTCTCGCCCTTTGCGACTTCCTGGTTTGGCTCCACAACGACTTCTGTAACCGTGCCCGCCACGTTCGGAGCAATATTCGTTGAAACACCCTGAATGGATACCGGGCCAGTCGGAGTTGAGTGGTTCAGCGCACCGATGACCACCAGAGCGATAACAGCGGCTACACCGTAAACCAGAGTTTTCCAGAATCCATTCCAGGGGAGAAGGTGAAACTTGGAAAAGACCAGCCAGACTATTCCAAAGTAGAGGCCGAGTACAATTAACAAGACTTCATTCCTTCGTGATGTTTCCGGAAAATTCGAGCGACCACCCAAACTTACGAGTGATCGCCCTGTTTGTCATGATGACTTAGTTGTCACCTTGCTCTTCCAACACTTTGCGGTTGGCTTCACGATGGCGCCACGCCGCGCCCATACTCTCTTTCAGATTTTCGGGAAGCGCTTCCAGAGGAACAACAAGGTCGTCATCAACTGGCCACTCTGTCAGCAGCTCAGGATGATATCCCTCGGGATAGTACAGCTTAGGATCGATCTCCATATCGCGCACGTAGGGTTCTTGAATGTCTTCGCGCCGATGGGGTGGCTTCGGCACGATCAATTGACCATTGCTAAAGTCAAACTGCGGCGCACGTGAGTTTGGAAACTCGGGCAATATGCCTTCGCGAACCCATATCTGATCTTTGGTGACGTTCACAACGATCCCGTCAGGCGCTCCAAAGTGATAGGGGCCTTTCCAATGCTCTCGGATTTCCGCTACGGTTTCCTCGATCTGATAGGGGTCATAGCTCATGTGAGTGTTCATCAAAAGCCTGGGTTGCACCAGGTTGGCAATGTAGCCGGCCGCATAGCTGGGCGTGTGATGGGTATCGACGGTATACCGCCCGAGGAATGGCGGCACGCCTTGAACTCCGGATGAGATTTCGATGATTTCCTGCTGCTGTTCCGTGACGAAGACATCACAGCCTTTGGCAAAAGGAACATCGATCATGTTGGGTCGACCGTCACCCGTCCAGATGAAGCACATGCCATTCCAATCCATCCGGTATCCGGACGCACCGTCCTTGGCATGGCTTCTTTGCCAGTGTGTGACTTTAACCCCGTCTTCATCATAGATCACGCCACCATTGTCACGGAAATCAAATTCGTTGACTTCGATGTCCCAACCTTTGCCAACGGGAAAGACGCTGAACGCATCCCGGTGCCAGCCGGTCATCATTTTCATGCCTTCTACCATCGTTGCGGTGCCGTACTCCTTGGTGCGGCCGGATGGGCCGTGGACCGTCAACTGCTCGTGCCATCCACCTGCCCAGGTTCCGAACATCCACAGGTACGGCAGCCCACCAAAGTGGTCCACGTGCAGGTGCGTGATGAATACATCGGTAATTTCATTCAGTGCATATCCACTGGCAATGATGTTCGCTGGTGAGCCCTCACCAATGTCAAACATGAAAATCTTACCGTTACCCAGCTCAACAAGAATGGCTGTGTTCATTTGCCCAGGGCGAATGAACGGGGCAGATCCCATGAAGATAATTCTCATCTCGTTGGGCTGTACATCTTCTGTGCGTGGGAACCAGTTTGCCGCACTTTTCAACCACGGTTGAGGAGAGATGCCCTCAAAGGTCAGACCCTCTTTCCAACGTCCCATTGGGACGCCGCCAGTCAGTGCAGCCTCAATATCTTCTTGGGATGAGGGCTCCTGTACCGGAGGAGCCTGACCAAACGCATTTGTGGCGAACAATGTCGCTGCGACGGCGAGTGCGCTGAGTGACTTAATTGACTTCCTCTGTCTGTCTTGCAGCATATTTTCAGTCCTTTGTTCGAGCCTGGGTGAATATGGGAACCACTTCTGAAATGGCTTTCGGGACAATCTCTGAATTGGTGAATCGAGAGAGATGCTCGGCGATTTCCTCGGCTAGCCCGTCTAGGCTTTCGGTGACAGGATCGATCAGACATGGTGACGTCCGCTCATTGACCTTCCGGGCCCTCTCCAACTCGGTTGAGAGCAACTCGAAGTCACCGCAAAGTGCCTCGAATCCACGATGGTTCTTTCGCATAACGCGGATGCGGCTGATTTGGTCCGGAAAAGCGAGCTCTAGTAAGTTGATGTCCGTCATTGCCCTGGCGCCTAGTCCATCTCTGGGCACTAGGCTGAGGGCACATCGCGCAACGCGGAAGGGTTACACCGTGAATTTAGGGTGACATTCAAATATTCATTTGACAGTATGAGGTTGAAAATACAGAGAAACTTGAAGTTTCAGATGCCCGACAGAGAATTGACCCTTGATCCGGAACGTCACGCGACCCGTGTGAAGTACGCGCTGGACCAGGTATTGGCGAGTGACATATTTGGCAAGGCGGAACGCCTTCGGAATTTTCTGAGCTACGTTGTCGAAGAAGCCATTGCGGGTAGATCCGAGGCTATTCTTGGCAAAACAATCGCTCAGGATGTTTACTTCAAGAGTTTTGCCAGTGATGACGGCCACATCAACGTTGTTCGTGTGGATGCGGGGCGGTTACGGCGGAAACTTCAGCAGTACTATGAAACGGCAGGTGCTGGAGACGATCTGCGCATTCACATTGATAGCGGCGGCTACGCGCCTTGGTTCGAGGACCGCTCTGGTACAATTCAGAGCAATGTCGATCACACGCCATTCAGGCCAGGATTACCTTGGCGGATTGGTATCCCTGCTGTCACCATAGCGATCATTGCTCTTGCTTACGTCTTGGGCGGGCGCATGGAACAGGTTGTCGACCTCAACCCAAAGACATCCGCGCGCTCACTTGAGCGACAGGCTCTATCCGCTAAATCACCCGCTGCAGTACAGGCGTCAAATTACTGCGATCAAGCTCGGGGCCTGCTGTTTCCAATCGCAACTATCGATAACCAGATCCTGGCCAGCGACGTATTTAGAATGGCAATAAATGAGGCTCCCGATTTTTACTGTGGATATGCCGGATTGGCCCATAGTCTGGGAACCCAGGCTCTACTAACGCGAGGCGAGGAAGAGCGTGACGCGCTGATACTGTATTCAGGACAAATGGCACAGAAAGCTGTGGATATTGCGCCCTCAAACGGCTGGAGCCAATCGGCAATGGCATGGGTGTCTTACGTTTCTGGCGACTATGACAGCGCATTGGAATATTCAGCACTCGCCCAGTCGCTTCGACCCAATGACGGAAACGTTCTGGACTTTCGCGGCGTGATACTACTGGTTATGGGTCGCTTTGAAGAAGCGTATGACGTCAGCGACCCAAGCCACCCCAGAGAGATAGGAAGTCATCGGTTTGCCCACAGGAACATTCACGCGGTTGCCAGTTTTCACATCGGTGAGTTTAGGGAAGCAATCGCATCTTTGAAATTTGCGAGTGACAATGGGGACCCGGTCAGCGCGCTCTCTTTGGTTTATTTGGCGGCTGCCCATCAGAGTTTGGGTGAATTCGAAGAAGCAAAGGCAACACTAAAACAACTTAAACAGTCCTGGCCAGAGTTCAGGCCAGATCTTGTACTAGCTGTGTTTTATTCCAGTCCAGATTTATCAGAAGAGGTGATTTCAGCCTTAACGGATGCGGGATGGCGGTTTTAAGATATACCCTTTCGAGCCATGGTTGGAGACAGGCCCACGCACGTAAAGTGTGTTTTACCGCCAACACAAGCGAACATACCTTGGTAGTTTTATTGAACGCCGAAAGCGGTCATTGGAATTTGTTGTAGCTAACGGCGGAATTGTCCCGCATCTTACCAGTTTAAGCGTCGTGTAGCGAACGCCTGCTTCTCGGCAATAGATGCATTCCGCATGGTCTGTATTTACCTGAACCGATTCAGAGCCTAAGTGCTGACAGTGACTGGGGCAGCGGCCTCTCACAATGGAGATTTTGTGAAAGAGTCCCGGGCCTAACGCCCGTTCCTGCCGACGCAAATTCAGGAACACCCACACTGATAGGCACACTCATGCGCGACGCTGAGTGGCCCGTTTGTTGTACTTTCGTAAAATCGAGACATCCCAATGAACATCTCAAAGCACGAGCAACGTGTTTTGCATGAACTCGCTTTAGGCGGCGAGATAAAATTCGTGCGCGCTGACAACGGCAAGGTCAAATCCGTACAGTGCTTCACACGTTACGGCTTCGTATTCTCAGCTTGCACCTTGGACGTATTCACGCGGCTCAAGGAAAAGCGCTTCATCAAATCCATCAAAGGCGGCCAATACCGCATCACCAAACTGGGCAACACATCCGTGCGCGCCCAAATGAACCAGACTTGAGGAAACACACATGAAAAACGATGACATTGACGCCATTCTAGACGTCCACCGATTGGCATTTGGCGAGGCCGAAGGCGAAGATATAGCTCAGCTCGCCAAGAGCATCCTTGACCATCCGGAGACGATTTCGGTCAGTGCTGCACGGGACAGGAAACTCGCGGGTAATGTGCTGTTCACGCCATTTGTCTTTGCGGATCATCCCGATGCGACATGCTACCTGCTCGCACCGTGCGGCGTTGTTACAGAATACCAAGGCCATGGCGTTGGAAAAGAAAACATGGAGACTGGCATCGAGCACCTCAGGTCCATCGGAACGGACGCAGTGTTCGTGTTGGGTGTCCCGACATTCTACCCGAGATACGGCTTTGTGCCGACCCAAAAGCAGGCACCTTATCCTGAATTGATGAGAGCGGCTGATGCTTGGATGGCTCTGGAGTTGACCTCAGGTATAGTCGAAAGACTGAGCGGCCCGACAAAGGCTATCCCACAATTCATGCATCCGCATTGGTGGGATACGTCACAACACGGTTGATGTCTGCATCGCCAGCAGAACCAGGCACTCGGTTTCAATGAACGAGTGCCTGGTTCGTCCCGCGATTGAAATCAACTCCACCAAATGCCGCAATTTCCCAATTTGAATGCTATCGCCATCCAATAATACGGTTAGATCAATAATCATACCAATTAGTATGATTATTGTTGACTTGGTGCTCACGCCAACATAATCACACTTGAAAGTATGATTATGAGTGGCCGAACTTCATTTGCTGCTCCTACAACGCAAAGGATACGGCAATGTCTGAAACAACAACCGCTCAACTAGGCAAGAACCTTCGATTCAAAGGAATGTTAATCGCGCTTGTCGGTGCAGCTCTGATGAGCCTCGACCCGGTGTTCATCCGGCTTTCTGGAGTCGATGAACTTGAAACCACATTCCTTTTTGGTTTGTTTACCGCAATTTCCATGGCTGTCGTCATTCAGGTAACTGACAAACGGGGTTTGTTCAAAGTCCTGATCGAAAGCGGGTGGCCTGTGATTGTCGCTGGCATTTTGATGTTGGGCAGCAGCACTGGCCTGGTCTTCGCCATTAAGAACACCTCTGTCGTCAATACCTTCGCAATTCTCAGTGCAATACCCGCCGTTGCAGCTCTGTTTGGTTGGATTTTCTTGCGCGAACGTGTCTCCAAGCAAACGATGTTTGCGATCATCGGGGTTATTGTCGGCATTGTCGTGGTTGTTTCCGGTTCTACCGGTGGCGGTGCCAGCAGTTTATACGGCGACTTGCTTGCCCTGTTTGCCGTTGCCGTTCTGGCACTGATGCTGACATTGCTGCGCAAATTTCCGGACGTTAGCCGCATGGGCGCGGTAGGCTTCGGTGGCTTCCTCGTCGCAGTGGTCATGTTCTTCTTCACCGAACCATCCTCCTTCAGCACCAACACATGGCTGATCATGGGCGTGATGGGTCTTCTTACGGCCCCGTTTGGCCGTGTACTGTCGATGGTTGCGACTCGCTACGCCACAGCGACTGAAGTTTCGATGACCCTGATGCTGGAAACCGTTCTGGCACCAGTTTGGGCATACATTTTCTTCACTGAAGTGCCGGGTGCCAACAGTCTCGCCGGTGGCGCCATCATCTTGATCACCATCACTGCTTACACGCTGTATCTGGCGAAACAGAAGGACTGAAGCCGCAAGGTTTCAGTCCTCTTTATGATGACAGGAGTTCAAAATGGACATCAAACAGATCTCAGCCGACTTCAGCGTAAGCTCGCAAATTTTTGAGAATGACCCGACAGCCGTGAAAGACGCTGGATTCAAGGGGATCATTTGCAATCGGCCCGACGATGAGATTGCGGGGCAGCCCAGGTTTGCCGAGATAGACAAGGCAGCGAACAAACTTGGATTGGCTGCCCGCTATGTGCCCGTTCACCCCAGCGCGGTAACGAGCGAAGATGTGGCTGCATTTATCAAAGCGCTCGGAGATCTCGAAAGCCCAGTTTTGGCGTTCTGTGGGTCGGGTATGCGCTCTGCCTCACTGTGGTCCCTGCTGCACGCAAAGTAACCACTGACTGAACTTCCTGACCAATTTCAAAGCAAGAGGTGACCATGACTAAATTTGAGATTGTAGGTTATGATTTTTGCCCATTCTGCCAACCCACCTTAATCACGCTCAAGGAAAAGGGCGCTGAGTTCAAGGTTACTTACATAGAGCCCGACAAAAAGCCGAAGTGGGTGTACCAGTTATCGCCGCAGGGCGCGACGCCGTTTCTATTGGTGAACGGTAAGCCGCTATTCGAGTCTGCTGCCATGAACGAGTTCGCCAACGACGCAACCAGTGGCGACCTGCATCCCGAGGATGCGTTCCAGAGAGCGCAGAATCGCATGTGGATTGGTCGCAGCTATGATCTGCTGGATCACATCTATGAATTGAAAACCGCCAACGAACAGGTTGTGTTTGAAGTTGAAAAAGAGAAGCTGAGAGCCAAACTCTGCACGATTGACGAGGCTTTGGGCGATAACACGTATTTTAACGGGGGCGATTTCAGCCTGGTAGATACAGCGTTTGCACCTTCACTCCGAGCCATCGTGATACTGGATGAACATTTCTCGACGGGCATACTATCTGAATTACAAAACATCGCTCGGTGGTCCAACAACGTCCTAAAAAGGCCATCGGTTCGGACGTCAGTTGTTGAACACTTTGAAGCCAATTCAGTGGCAAAAATCGCTGCTAGCGAAGCGTTCGTGGTTCGCTAGCGCACGGTTAAGGCGGTGTGCGCACTGAACCCTAAGACTGATTAGAGTTAGCCAATACCATAGTGGTTGCGGCCTCCGCGAGCCGGACGATCTGCTGGTCGTTCGGCTGCCTTCTTCCAAGCAGAGCTTCATCCCGGTAGGCTGAAAGCATCGATGTATAAAGAAGTATCTCCTCGTGGGGATCGGAAATGGACAGCCGTTTTTTGAAGAAATTATATAGTGCGGCATTTGTTTCATCAGGGGCCGCTGTAAAGAAAGTCTCTATGATCTCTGGCGATTTGACACTTTCTGCGGTCAGCAACCTAAAGACACGCATTGGTTCTTCTTGGATGTGCCAGCGGATAAATCCCTCTGCGAAGCCGACTAGCGCTTGTCGCGTATCAGAATGCTCAAGATGGCGAGTGAAGTCCGCATTGCTTGATTGTCCAAGGAACTTGATAGTTGTTCCAAACAATTCGATCTTGGATGGGAAGTAGCGATAGACGGTCTGCTTCGTCACGCCTGCTAGCGAAGCTATCCTGTCCATATTGGCGGCTTCATAGCCCGCCGAAAGAAATTCTTCCCTAGCAGCGTTCAGGATGGAGACGCGCTTCGCTTCTCTCTTTTCTTCCATCTTGCCCATACTGCGGTAACCACTCCCAATATTATCATCCCCATAAGTATGATAATATTGACTCCGGAGCAAGCGCAAGTTAATCACACCGCTCCGTATGATTATTGGAAAGTTCTCTAGATGCTTACCCTCAACCCAATTGGGTGAATCAAAACGCCCGACGAACGACTTGAAGATTGCCCGAACAATGTCGAGGCCGAAGGACCTGAATGTGAAGTCATCTTGTATCAAGAGTTTGCGCCGGGCTTGAAAGGTCTACGTGTCGGCCAATCGGTATTATTGTCATACTGGTTTGAAGGTGTTGAAAGGCCTCTTGTTACACAAACCCGTGGACCAAAGGCCAACGGTAAGGAAGTTGGCACCTTTTCCCTACGTTCTCCGCATCGACTAAACCCAATTGCTGCCTCAACTGTTCCAATTCAGTGGATATCCGACGACAAACTTGGTGTGAGAGGGCTAGACTGCCTCAGCGGAACTGTTCCGTCGGGCATAAATAACCCATAATCGGCAGCTCCCAAAATTTAAAGTATTGATTTTTATATATATTTATTATCACCCTTGATTATGCCGCGGCCACTTCACCCATCTTGACAACTCATTGTCGCCCACAAAAAAATTTGGGCAACAAAAAAGCCGCCCCGAAGGGCGGCTGTTACTTCAGCTTTTGTTCTTCTAGAATTCTGAGGTTCTGTAGAGCTCCACTCCCGCCGTTTTGGGTTCCCAAACTGGCAAGATCCCTCGAGATTTTAACTTCCTTCGGGCTTCCGGAACTGTTGTTGCCATTCTCGTCGCAACGTCGGTGATCTTTTGGTAGTCCAACTTGAAACGGTCCACGCTAGCAGGGCTAACAAGATCACGCATCTGCCCCATGTGTCTAGTTTGTCCGCAAATTGTCAGAACCGGTTCCATTCCGTCTGGTGGAGTTCGAAGAAGGAAGTCCACTGAGTTGGCAGAAAGGCCAAGCTTTCGCGCGACATCCGAAATCGATTTCCCGGGAGAACCAGTTCGGCAACCGAGTTTTTCACCCACTTCTGCCACGTCAACAAGTACAGATTGGTAACGCAGTTCTTCGTCGAGAAGCTCAACTCCAGTTAGTTGCCTTTGGAGCAACAGTTCGACAATCTTGACAGCGGGCACTTTCAAGGCTTCAGCCGCATTGGCAATTCCCAACACACCCTCTGAAGGTTCAGAAATGGGCTGTCCGAAACTTCGCAAGCGGTTCACAAAACTGTCCAGGTCGTTGGCGTCAACTCCCTGAGCAATGCTCCTTCGGCCATCTCTACAGCCCGCGATTGGTTTAAGCATGCCGGCTTCGATAAGCTGCGCCACTTGGGGCCGTTTGCAGCCTAGATATTTTGGAACTTCAGAAATCGGAACCGAACGCCGCATCCTCCTGAGAAGGTCTTCAGAACGTGCAACGTCAATGGCGCCGAAATCCCGTTTTGCGTCATAGTCCGCAGGCAGCAGATCGGCGACCATCAGCGCATTTTGAACAGTTCTAGGATGCACACCAAACTTCTGGCTCAGTGACACTACAGAATGACGCCGCCGCTGCACGACGGGTTCTCCAAACAGAATCGTTCCCGCACCAATTGGCATGGTTTCCAGAATATGTTCACGGAAAACCTCCCGAAATGGCCCAATCGGTTTTCGGTTTTTTTTGAACTGAATCCACTTGTAAAGAACACCGAACACACCTTGCGGCCCGGCTTGGACTTTGGAGCATGGCGTCTTCTTCTGCACCGCTTCAAGCCCTTCTCGAACGCCTTCGGGGCCACATCGAGTAAACTCGTACCCAACCGCCCCGGCCAAGTCCCAATCCGCTTGCGATAAACTTGGAAGATTTGCATTTGGACCAAATGCGATACACGCACCGAGCATTTCAGATGCACGTGAGGCTAGATCAATCAGCTGCCCGTCTAGCCACTCTGGCCCAGGGCGCCCTTCAAGTCTGGCTTCAAGGTAAGATTGCAGTTCAGAGACGCGCCTCTGTTTCCCAATTTCGGCCAGCTTTGCCAATCGCGCTTCGTCTGGCATATGGGCAGCCAAGTCCAGGAAGAGATTGCCTCGGCCTCTCCCAGGCTCTCTGACCAAAGGAACGGAATGAACGGGACAAGTTCTCACAGGTGAAAAAGCCCAATTGATCTTCCCAACCGGCATTCTCAACGATTGAGGGCAGTCCGAGATGTCGTTCAAGATGCATTGCGGGCAATAACTTACTCGATTGCCCGCAACGAATTCTGAATGAAACTCTTCATCTCGATGCTTGTAGTAGCGAAAGGCAAGCTGTTTGTATCCGCCCTGCGTAAGTCGCTTCGCAGGAATGCCGGTCAGCTGATGCATCTGCTCAACTGCGTTGTCTCGGGTCCTGGCGAGGTCCTGAAGTGGAATACGCACAAAAGAAGAAAACTCTTTCGCAGACATATCACATTGAACACGGGCGAACCGGCTGACCCATGAAACAAAGCTCTCACCTGGCAAAATGGGCATCATTGGCAAAATTGTATTCAATGAATCAACCCCGTCCAACTTGCTGATGTTGCCGCCGGGTTCGTTCTGCATCAAACTCTTCGGCGTCGCTATCAATCTCCAGCGCTGCCCAATCATTGATCTCGAACACGTTTTGATCCCAAGAGCAGCCTTCTTGGATGCTCCAAGCTTCCGCAAAATGAGATCGCTTCAAACAGTAGCTCTCTTCGTAGAGGGCTTGTTCGATGGCCGCGAGGATAGTCTCGATTGCTCTTCCGAACAGACCCCGGCTGCCATGGATAAGTCGCCTCAGTGTATCCGGTTCGATGTCGGGCCGGATACCGGCCATCTGACAGTATGTATCAATCAAGCCTTGAAGGTTTTGTTCGTGGTGACCCACGACAAGCGGTCGAGACATGATTTTTCTGAACCGTCGGTCGACTTGCTGGTCGTAGCGCGCCACCTCAAGAAGCCGGTCAGTACCACTGAGAACGAGGACCACTGCTTGGTCTCCTTGCATCAACGATTTCAGCGTTTTGAGCATGTCGTCAATCTCACGTGCTGAGCGTGACAAGAAAACGTCTTGGGCTTCATCGATCCAAAGCACGACGATGCCCAACAACGACAAGCGATGCTTCACGACACGCCAGATGTCCCAAGCGGGGGCTCGATCTGAAACACCGGTCATTCCGAGTTCTCCGAGAAGGGCTCGGCCCAAGCTCTTAAGTGTTGCTGGACTTGGCACCTGAATGCGGATGTACCGAGGCGAGTCCTGCCCCGTCGCCGCTTGCAACGCCGGGTGGCGACTCAGGACCCTGTGAACCGCGGTAGTTTTGCCATCTCCCGGCTTCGCAACAACCATAAGCCCCCTGGCCTCAAGCCCTCCTGCATGGAGTTCCGGAGCAGGCAACCTACCACCTTGCTGGTCGGGTTGAAGCAAACGGTCAAGTTCACGCGTAATTTGGTGGTGCCGATTGTTTGTGAAGTACTTGGCCCGCAACGACTGCATAACAGTCTGAGGATCGATAACTGGGTTAGTCTGGTTCATTTGTCACCCTCCTCGTCGCTCTCCCAAACATCTTTTTCAACGAGTGGATGGCGGTCGTGGTTACCCTCGCCCTCGGACAAGTAGTCCGGTTTTTTCGGAGCAACGGTAGTGCCAAACTGCGTTGGCCTCTGTTCCAGCCGTGTCTCAGACGAGGAAACGGAAAATCCGACAAACAGTTCCTTTTCCAACGCCGCCAAGCGTGTCTCAGAGTAGACCTGTGAAACCAGACCAAACTCGAGCGATTTTTTGAGGTTCATTGCGTCAATGGCTTCAAGTGCATTTGCGACGACATTTTGTTCCCACGCTCTTTGGCGCGGTTCAGCACTCTTCATCTTGCGTCGAGCTGCAACCCACTGTTGTGCATGAACACTGTCGAATTCATCGTAAACCGCTGGCACTTCATGCCAGTATTCCCCAAGCTTCACAGAGATCGTCCCAATATTCTCAGGCAACCAGCTGACTTGCAGATCCTGCTTGCCACGATGCGCAAACCACTCCGCCAATTGCTCTGAGTGGTACTGAACACCCAAAACTGTGACACCTGATTTGCTCAGGGTCCGTTCAAGTTTCTTTCCAAAAATCAGCCGCCTCTTGCGCATATCAGGCGCTGCCTGAGCGGGGAAGTTGCCGTCCGCGATGTCTTTGTTCCACTGCTCGAGCGGTGTCCGGCCGTGCAGACCTTCATGAGGTGTATTATGGTAAACGTCCACAATCCAGCGTACCAGCGCAAAGCACAGATCTTCTGTGTTCAAGCAGGTGCGCTCCTCTGTCGGATGATCTCCGCGTTCAACCGAATTCGAAAACGTGCGACCATGAAGTCGGGCGGCAAGCCCCGTCGATGCAGTCTTGAAAAACCTTTCGACTGTTCCGCGCATACCAGGCATGCCGGCGATGGTTTTTTCGACGGTAATACCCAGATCCAGGCAAGTGCTGATGAACTCTTGAGATTTGAATGCAGCTCCATTGTCAGTAACAAGGACTTCCGGCAAACCAAACATGTCCCAAGGCGCTTCGGCGCCTACGGCATCCACCCATGCACCTTTATCCTGTACCGCCATTTGCAAGCAATCGATTGCTGTGGCGGATTTAGGGTTCTTCGTCAGCTTCATCGCAAGAATGCAGCGGCTGCGGCAATCAATAATGACAGACAACCACCAACGTGTGCTCTTTGCCCCCTTTTCACCAAGCAAACCGAGGTCCTCAAGCTCTTTCAGGGTCAAAAGTTCGCCGAGACGTGTACTAGAAACCAGAGTGCGAAGATCGACTCGCCATTCGTCCATTTCGCACCGTTCAAGTGGCCGGGATGTTTCGATCCCTCGCCCAACTGGCTTGCACCGTTTCATCGCCTCGTCGTACCCGTACCGGTGCAGCAAAACTTCGAACTCACTGAAGCTCTTGATGCATTGACGCACCGCATACCGACTAGGAACCCGAAGCGGGGTCAGACCCTCCTTTTTGCGATCTTCATTGACCTTTTCAAACGCCCTCTGAACGTCTTCTGTGGTTTTTACTTGGGTGGGACGGTTGAGATTGAAGTAACTTTTTCGCGTTTCTGAATTGAGCAACTTCTGCTCTTCGGAGCTAAAATAGCTATACCGATTTCCGCGGTTGTGAACGCTATCGAGAAGACCAAGCTTGCCATTTCGACGATATGCGGTCACCCACTTCCTCAACGTGGTCGCATGGACGGGCTCAACGCTCCTTACAATCCGTCCGCCGCCCTGCCGACGACGCCGCTTTCCAGACCGAATTTCTTCGTCGCGCATGCACTCTTCGGGGGTCCGCATCTCTTCCGAGGCAATTGTTGCGGCCAATTGACAAATTTCCGCCATACACTCCTTGATCGACTTGTCATTTGGTGAGACACGATCCTCGCTTTCCAGCTCCAGATAAGCGCTTACCAAGCTGAAGCGTTTCCAGAACCGCTCTTTCTGCTTTTCCGTCAAATCGAACAGCGAGATAGAATTATTGAAGTTTTGATTGCGATCCGCCTTGGGCAGGAAGTGGTTACGTTCATGCACAATTTCGCCAGAGGCGTTGCGACGGCTCAATTCTTCATAACCAAAAAACTCGGCAAGTCCTGATCCGGAAGTTGGGTAAAGGACATAGCCGTTTGCAGTTTTGCCGGCCAACCGCATACGTTTGCCTGCAATAGTTACGCGGTCATGCATCGAGATTTCGAAGCGGCTTTTTGTTGAAGCGTTTGCGGTATTCTTCGCTTCAGCGATTTTCTTGGTCAGATCATAGTGAACAGTCATGGGAATTATCCTTTCCGTTGGACAAGTGTTTGGGGGTCGATGATTTCGCGGGTAAGTGGCACAAGATGTTGAGCGGCAACCAAACGCACGAGCGCTCGCCAACCGTCGGCACCAAGTCCAGTTTTGATTGTAAGGTCACGCAGTGAGGCTGCACCCAGAAGGTCTTGAGCTACATTCCAAGCTACGTCGTCAGCACTCGGCATAGGCTGCCGCACGGCCCAGAAAAGCTCTGCATTCCTCTTTTCAATCTGATCTGCGCTGCGTTCCGTCAGGATACGTACTTCATCGCAAAAGCCAGACTGAACGGAGAACCACGCAACCTCTTGCATTTTTTCTACAAATACCGACTTCGTGGCCTGAAAGCTTGGCTTTACGGCGAAAGCAACTTTAGAGCCTCCACGGATGTGCGCGACGTAATCAAACACATGCTCTCGCACCTTTTCGCTGAAGCCATTCCAACGGAACCGCACTTGATCGAAGATGTCTTCAACCTCGAGCTGCGCGTGCATTACCAGCAGATTGACCAACTCAAGTTGAGACTCCGCCTGAACCCTTACACCCGGGTTCGAACCGATCACGGTGTAAGCAGTACAATGGCGTTTCGCGGCTTTCGCAATGGGACGGTCTGAACGAAAATCTGACGGGAGCCGGATTCCGTCAGGAAAGTTCTTCTTCATGTGAATACCTCACGTCTTATCGAGCCCACCGAACGCGTTCGGTAGAAAAACTCGTGATTTGAATTTTGGTGGGAAGCAGGCGGCCGAAACCGCCCGATCACACGGCTATTCGCGTGAGATTCAAGAAACGTGGAGCAAAAGAAGGAGTGATGTCGCGATGGCTATCGCAACACGTCTTCAAGAACCCCAAAAGTTTTGTAGTAAACGCCATGACAAGCGCCTCATATCGACTTAGTGCCTACAGGAGCTCGCAGCAGAAGAAGGATATGTGGACCTATCGCTGAAGAGAGCTACCAACGGATCGGAAACTCAGAAAACCCGTATCTGATTGGGCGCGATATGATGGACAGAATTTTGCATGGGCGCTTCTCGTACTCAAAACTCGGAGGTCTGTGCAAGCGAAAAGATGCGGGTATAAATGATGTGACTTTCATGCCGATAAAATGTGACAAATTTGTCAGATCATTCGACCCCACTCTAAACAACTGGCTACCTCATTGATTAGCCGATTTGTGCTTTTCGTCTTTTTCAACGAAAAGGCGCCTCCGAACTCAGCACTGCGTCACCGGCAGCAAATTTATCTACAACGAATGGCATATCTCTCAGCCTCGCTTTCATTTCGTGCACCCCCCAGTTTGGGATAGGTTCGACACGCCAATCAGCATACCAAATTCCCGCAGGATTCTCAATAAGACACTGTTTTTAAACATTTATCCTTGGGTGCGCTTGTGTTGCAAAATGGGGCCCTGAATTAGGCTCTGCCTAATTCACTTCTTCCGAGTAAGGATAAATTGAAAGAGAGATAGTTGTTGTTGAGGCATGAGAGAACGCTCAAATGTAAGAATAGAATTCCTTCACTTTCGTCTGGTCAAATGACCTCAACAGCCAATCCACCCGTGTCCTGAGCGAGGTGATTCGCCGCTTGTTGAAACTGGAGCCGGGGCTCTTTGGAACCCACGGCAGTCTCCGCTCAATGTGCTCCGACACTATCGCAGTCAATCAATCGGAACGGTTTCACGGCGGTTAGTCCAATAGTGATATTGCGCGGATTGCCCTGCAAGTCATCAACGGCAGAAATGTTTATTTCCCGGAGCTATCGAATGCACGCACCGGTTTTGCGGAAAAAAGCCGGGATTTGATGATTTTATCCAGGTCGCGAAAGTACTGCATTTGCAGTATCGCGATCTCGCATCGTGCGGACCCGATCAGTGTTTTGAATAAACCCATTTCAATGCGATTGGCCTTTTCGCCACGTTGCTTGATGATCCTCATCCGGAGCGCTTTGGTTCTTAGCAGGAGAGGCGCTTAGAGGAAACGCGCACAACTAAAACGACAGTCGCCATATGACTTCTTATGTTAAGTATTTGGTAATGGCGGCAGGTAAGCTGTACTAGCGGTCTGGGTCTGTATCGAGTTTGCCCCAGAGATCATCAACCAGATTTGAGAAGCCATCATTCGAGGCCTCTTTGGGCACTAGACCAGTTCTTCGCCGGCGTTCGACCTCGGCCGCTAGTTCTTCCTCTGTAGCTGTCTCAACCACATCACATCGAAGAGCTTCAATCTCGTCCCCTGTCCACGACTCAAATTTGTCAGCGTAGAAGCCCAGGGAATAGGGCTCGTCATCAGAAATCTGTTTAACCACAGCATTCCAATCATCACTCTGGTTCGATTCCTTTTCGACCCTCTCTTCAGGTTCGCGAATGGACTCACGGATCAACGGCGGCAGCTTTGCCTGAGCGCTTTCCATATCCACTCCGGTTGTTAGCAGCCACATGTCCGCGATCTTGCGAACAAGCGACCAAACAGTTTGATTTCGTGGGTGGTCTTCAATTCTGCCGCCAAGGCCTTTTTCCTGAATGCCCAGCTGTTCAGCGGCCCGTTCGTTCATTCGAATATTGTAATCAGACACGTCCGCGAGTTCTGAATCGTTCTCAGCCATAGCTCGGGCGACCTCTTGATCACCAACATAGACAACCACCTTCAACATCCCGCTACCCCTTCTTTGGCAGGTTCATCACTCGGTTCAGGTGGCTGTAGTCCAGATCTCGCATTATCCTTTGCACTCGCTCTGGATCGACTTCGCGATCTTTTCCAGCGGTGTAGACGATGTGTCTGACGTAGATCGCCAACGCGACAATGATCACGGCGGATAAGATCAAGCTGAAATGCTCGGGCCCCATCACTAAGTCTTTTTCCTTGGGTCTTCGATCCCTAGGTCGTCGAACACGTTGCCGCTGCCATCCGTGATCTCGACATCATCGTCGTCAGTCACTAGATTCCAGGTGTTCTCTTTGACCCATTCATCCCGCCATTTGGGCGCATCGGTCGGACGCTGTGCAAAATCGGCGATTTGCTCGAAAATCATTTTGCGCAACGCAAGCCAGACCTCCGGACCCTCTTTGCGACGAGCTTGCAACTCTGCGATCAAGTCATCCAGAGGAACATCCTGTAACGGGCGCCCGAAGATCTCTTCTTCTGAAAAATCATCTGTCATCACTCAACATCCTCGACACTGGTCGTCAAGACTAAGATCTTGTTTGGTTTTACAGTGATCGCCTTTCCTTCAATCTCTCGAAGTTTGCCGTTCACCAAAGTCTCGCAGATTACGAAAATTGGGATTTCCTCTTCTGAAGTCTCGTCACTCATCTGGCTTACTCTTCGGATCAGGCACCTTTCGCGACCGGATCTCATCCGAGGTAATCGGCTTGGTTAGTTTTGCTCGACCGGCCGCAATTTCAGCCTCCCGAAGCCTAAGCAAACGCAAGGTTTGTTCATCCAGCTCAACGTCGTCGTCATCACCCATCAGACTTCTCCCGAGTACAGTAACAGTGAGAACAGAGCACTTGAGACCCGTCGGCTGTCCGAACGATGTCACCAACGTGGCCACACTCTTCACACGTCACACCGCATCGAAATTCCATCCAGTCAGCGTACTCCTGAATGAGATCGTGGTATCGACTGAAACCGATGGAAATCTTGCCATCCTGGCCTTTCTTAATATCCGAGATCTGAATAGTTCCAGGGTCCAGTGCCCTGAAATCCTGACTGAAGGAAAGCTTGTGGAGTGCTTGCGAAATCATGACGAGCCAACCCTTTCCGACAGCAGGAACAAGAGATGCGCAGTCCGGAGAAACGAGGTCTGGATAGTTTTCCACAATGTCCAGCCTCAGGCTTTCGGGCCAAGATTCTTCGGCGCCCTCAAATCGCCGCCGCAGAGCATCATTGTAGCACCAGCTGCAAAGCGTCGTCACAAACCCAAGGATGGTCTGGCGTTGGGCAGAATTAGAACAACCTTCACAGGTTTGCTCAATCTGATCGACACGCCATTGAATCTCTTCACTCGTAGCCTGGTTGCAGCCCGGGCCCTCATAGACGCGCAAGCCTCCCCATTTCTGTTTGATCTGAACGATGGACGGGCGTTCATCACCAAACAGGTCGGGCTGCTCGTCGATCAACCTCTTCACTTTCTCTAGTGCAAGCGTAAGCTGCTCCGCCCACCCGGCACGATACTCACCAAGCTGCTTGAAGACGCTTCCATGAATATCATTCCAGTCGACAACACTGCTCATCACTGACCTCCGGGCCCGCGCCTCTTTGAGATCGTGTGAAACCTCCGCCACAGCAGTCATCATACGGTCGACCACTTCGCGGTCATCACACTCGACATGCAGACCCTCGGTCGACCATGTGACGTCAAAGACGTGCGGAGCTGGGTAGTTGTGCGCCATCACCAAACGCATTTCTTCGGCGTACCAGGCGTCAAATGAGCGGAGATCATCTGGAGTTCCATGGTCCGCGATCACACCTCGAACCTTTTCCCGGAAATCCTTCCAGCTCTTTTCGACATCATCCATCAGTCACATTCTCCTCGACCGATTGCTTGATGTCGTTGAAATCAATTGCGTTCGTAACTTCGTCCGCCATGTCGGACACCTCCTGAGAATGGTAGGAGGCGTCGGAATCGAACCGACTCGTGCACTCTAATCTGGAGCAATTACAAGGATATAAGCCTCGCCCGCATACCAATGCTGCCTCCCACGGATTTTGCGTGGGTTATCGACCTCAGGCCGATATTCGATGGCAGTGGATGCGTGTATATGTCATGAGCCGAAGCTGAACCAGTTCGTGTCACCATGTCAAGATGGAGTGTGCTGCACTTCGAAATTCACCGCGTAGCTCCGGGAACCTTCTAGCTTAACGTGTGCCAAATAGGCTGTCCGCATTTCAGAATTGTACGCACAGTTGGAAAGGTCGGCTTTTGGCTTCCTCTAGCCACTTGTGCGAAAGTTAGCGACGGACGATACCGGGGCTACTTTGATCGATGCTGCACGGTGCCCCAATGACGGCAACGCGCAGATAGCTAACTTTGCAATTTCAAGTGAACGGCCCAAAGCCGACTCTCGGCCGCGGTCGGCTTGTTGCATCGAAGCGATATGGCGTCGGTCGTTCATTCTTCGTCACCTGGTTGAGATGTATTATCTACATCCAGCGTTGGTCACCAAAAAAAGCTCCATTCAACGCGAGCTGAAAGCTTTTTTTCAGGTACTGACAGTTGATGTCCTGCTTGGCCGTTACAAATTGGGAACGCCCCATGTGTTTCCAGGAAATCGCTCAAGAAGAAACTCTCGACATCGAAAAGATTGTCATTGCCGAAATTGCGCAAGATTTCGGCCGAGTAGGTGGTAAATTTCACTGTGTGGGATTTGGCATAGTTGGATATCCCTACATTGCCCGACTGGCCTGTGAGGTGCCCACGCAGGCGCATTGCGATGCTGTTCTGCTTTGACTCGCTCATACCTATATAGATCAGTCCCGAGGATTGAAACGGATAGGCAATTCGCAGGTCGGTCAGGAAGATGAAGTAGATGCCCGCCACGCCCTGAAGGAACTTGACCTCTTGCTCTCGTAATTTATACGTTCGTGTGAAAATAATATTCATGTACAATACTTTAGCGGAGCCGTTGATTTATGGCCATCGAGAAAATCCAATCTGCCGCCGACGTGCTGGACGCCTTCATAGGCGAACAATCGCAAGATGAGAGTCTTGATCAGACAACCGTCGCGGTCATCGACAGTTTGCGTGCCGATGACAAGCTCACCCGTACCAACTTGCTGCGCAAGCTCGACGAGGCTCGCATAGCGGCATTAAAAGACGGCGAAATGCAAGACGAAGGCGGATTATGACCAAGCTTCGTAGGCTCTCCATCTCAGGGTTTCGTGGTGCGCGTTTCGCGTTGCCACTCGATTTTACCAACAAAAGCAGAAGCCTTGCCATCTTCGGCGAAAACGCCGCTGGAAAGAGCACGATTACTGACGCGTTGGAGTGGTTTCTGACTGACCGAGTCGGACATCTCTGGCGCGAAGACTGCAAACTGGAAGCCTTGCGCCACGTCCTAATTGCAGAAGGCGAAGACAGTACGGTTACTATAGAATTCACTGGTGATCGCCTCACAGGCGAAAAGCGCCTCTCTCCCGCCCTCAAGACAACCGCCTACTTCGCCACCGACGACATCCGCACCGTTGTCGAGGGGCTTCAGGACGACCGAATCATTCTGCGCCACGCTGACATTGTCGCCTTCCTCGACCAGCAAAAGGGCGCCAAGCGCAAGGCCATCGCCGATATCATTGGCTATGAAGAGATAAATAAATTCCGAGATGCCATAAAGAGCACACTGAATGCGCTGAAGCGCGAGCCCGTTTATACGGGCGCCAAAAACAACTCCGATAACCTTGGGGGCGACATGGTCCGTAACGTGGGCCAGATCGTGCCGAATAGGCAAGCATTCCTATCCATCGCGCAAACCATTGTCGCACCTTTCAAACTTGCCAGAGAAATCACGGATGAGGCGACTTTCACTGAGGCCGTGACGGCGTTGAACAGCCTCAGCAATAGCGAAGAGAAAATCAAAAAAGCGCAGCGATTGAGACAGCTCGTCATGGCATGCAACGCCGTGGCCGCTGAGATCGCCATATTCCTCGCAGATGCGGAGGCGTTCGTCACCGCCTACAACGCTATAGCCAGGGAACGCGAAAGCGTGAACCAGCTCCGGCTAAGTGACTTTCTAAATAGAGGGCACGTTGTCATTGAGTCCGAAGACTACGTCGATGATGCCTGTCCATTCTGCTTGAGCGCCTACGAGCTCAAGCTCTTGCAGGGCGAAGTTGCTAAACGCATTGAAGGCATGAGCGCAATTCAAGAGCGCCTCGACACCGCTCAGACCCAGAAGGACGCAGTTCTAAAGGCCATTCTCTCCATCGGGGTGCAGGCCAAAGCCATTGGTGAGACGTATACTGACCTCACAGGCTTCGATAATCTCGTAGCCGCAACCGCTACCGCGCGTGAGCTCCTGCGCGAGGCGCATAAAGCCATAGCCTCTGCATTTGAAAGCCTGACGGTCTACGAAGCCGCGGACAGCTTCGAAGATGACATTGCGTGTCTCCAACAGTGCTGTGAAGCCGGTGCTGCCAAAGCGGAGGAAGAGGCAAGCAAACTCGGGCTAAGCGAACAGGAGCAACAAGTTGCTACCGCGCTGTCGTCTCTCAGAACGTTGGAGGGCCAAGTCCGGGATTATGAACGCGCACAACGCGTCATCGACGCCTATGAAGCGCAGATACTGACGTTGGATGCGGTACTCGAGCGTTTCATCACGGTCCAGAACGCGACCCTTCAATCGGTACTTGATACTATCAGTGCTGATGTCGGGAAATTCTATGCCAAGCTCCATCCCGATGAGAGCGTCGATAATGTCCGCCTGACCATGGTAGGCGAGGAAGGTGTCGAGTTTCAGTATTCCTTCCATGGTCAAGAAGTTCAGCCGCCGCGGAAGTATTTGAGCGAAAGCCATCTGAATTCCCTTGGCGCGGTGCTTTTCCTGGCCAATGCCCGCATCTTCAACACACAGGCGAAGTTTCTGGTGCTGGATGACATCGTCACCAGCTTCGACACCTCACATCGCCGGCGCTTGTTGCGTCTGCTGCGTGACGAGTTTTCTGACTGGCAGATCGTCATACTGACCCATGAGAGCGTCTGGTTCGAGATCATCAAGAAGGAGATGGCCCAACACGGCTGGAAGTTTCACGAAGTCCGCGCGGATGGCCCCAACGGTATTGTGTTGGACGACTCTCCGACGAGTCTCAAAGAGATCATCGCGCAGAAGAAGGGCCAGGAGGACGTCACAAATGATCTACGTAAGCTTCTGGAGATGGTACTCAAAGAAATCTGTGCCTCGCTAGAGGTGAAAGTCGCTTTTCGTTTCAACGAATGGAACGAAAAGCGTATGGCCGATGAATTGATCAGCCAGCTTCGGTCGACACTCGGCAAGAAGTCTCCTGATTTGAAGAATGCAAGTTTGTTTTCTGATCTGTCTGGGTCCGCGCTCGTTGCCAATCTGGTGTCGCACGACAACACAGATAAGATCATAGGCGAAGACATCGATGTGCTCTTGGAAGACATAGAAAAGCTAATTTCGTTGTTCTCATGTTCCGAGTGTGGGCGTTATGTATCCGCAAGGATTGAGGTTCCCGGAGAGAAGGTTATTTCCTGCAAATGCGGCAAAACGCGGATTCCCTGGCGGTAGGGTCTCCACCGTTGACTGAACTTGAATTCCGCCTCGGAGTGATCACTGACGTCAGCTGGTCAAATTTTTATGGAAAAAAGGTTTCTTTTTGTGCCCGCATCGAACGATTTACCTACATTTTCAGCAATTCCCGATGAATTGCGACCATCGCCCAGGTGTCACGCGTGCAATACGCAACAAGATCAGCATAGACCTTCTCGCGCGCTGGATCATCCGGTTCCGTCAGCGTTACGTCCTTCCAAAGGCGAGACGCGCTTGCCCCCTCTTTGATGTCCAAATCATCGTATGAAAGTTCTGGCAAAAATGCTGGAAGGACGGCTTTGATAGAGGCGCTTCCCTTGAACGCGGGATCGTTGATTACTTCATCCGCAAACGGCTTCATCAGATCAACTGCGCGGGCGTTTAAGCCTTCCAGGAACTCTGCGTGCTCGGGATAAGTTTCCGCCATTTCCGTATTGCGCGATTTCTCGAACGGAGCATACCAAACCGCAACGGAACCAACGTCACCCATGTCCTCACGTAGCCTTTGCAGTAAGGCTGGCATCGGGTTACTGGCGTCGCGGTGCAGATACTCCCTGTGCTCGATTTCTCCGCCAGGCTCATGCTGGATATGCAAGGAATACTGGAAAGCCACTTGCTGATAGGGACGCGTTCCGTCCCAGGGTGGCAGCAAACTCTGAGACGTCTCGTAGTCAAAGTAATAAACCGGATACACAATCTCGCTCAGAAACCTGCTTAAGTCTTGATGATCGATTGTACGTGCACCGTTCGCCAAAGCTCTCAAGTAGCGTTGCGTCGACTTGCCCAGAACAGTTGGATCAGTGATCTCGTCAACCTTTGTGATCCCATTTGCGATGAGTTCGGAGGCTTTTTCCGCGTTCATGAACGGAAGGCGGTGTATACTGTCCTGCGCGATTGGAGGGTCGAGCTTCTCGCGGATCTCCAACCATTCACCGTAGGATTTAAGGCGCGCGCGTTCGGGGGACGGATCAGGCATCGTAACGCTGGCAACGACGCTCAATGCCTGATCGATACGCGTGCGTGTTTTTTCGAGCTGCTCAGTCACCGCATCCGTGATGTCAGTGATGCTGACAAGCTCTTGCGGATTGATTTCGCCGTTTCTGACGTAATCACGGTTCACATGTGCCACTTCGCAGCGTGCAATGGGGAACCCCGCTGCCTCAAGCACGACACGCTGGAATGCGAGATCAAAAGTGTGTTCGGGCTTTGCAGATGTCCCGCTCTTGATCTCTGTCAGAACGTACCCATCGCCACTGCGGCTCACGATGTCGGAGATGCAAGTTATGGTTCCATCTTCATAGCGTCCCTGTGCCACGGCGTTCGCACCATCTCTCCAAGCATCCAGAGTACGCGCGGGCAGAGCTTGGTATTCTGAAAAATCGGAAAAACCGAGGCGAACGAGATCACCAAATAGCTCCTCCGCAAAAGGCTCAAAGGCGTGCCCCTCGTCAAAGCGTGCTTGCAATGAAGGGTCAATTGGCGGCAACAGATGCCTGGCGTGCTTCTTGATCCATAGCCAGGCGGGGTGCCTGAGAAACATCATGTAATCTGATTTGGATAGCATCATACTACCGATATTCGAGAAAAGTTGTAATCACTGAACGATTATTGGAGGTGCCTTGTAAACAACTCAAATTAAGCACAGTTTTCGCCAGAGGATACAGAAGAATTTCCCTTGGCACGGGGTGCATTCTCAAAGAACGTCTGGGACAAAGCCTGAGTTCCGGCAAGCGTCGCTGATTTCTTGGTCTAGCAACTTTTGTGCTACCTTCGGTGTGCTTGACCACGCGCTTGACAGTCACTGACTTTTGCCCAATATCTGAACCGCGAAACTTACGCTAAACGGGCAAGTTTCGTGGTAAAGAACTAAGGCGTTGATCCTGTAGGCAACGCCCGTGAAGAGTAAAAAGCTTTCACAGCCGGTTCTCGATTAAAATCGAAACTAGGACTGTGAAATGACAACTGATTTAAGAAGAATCCGCGATGCAAAATATGCTGCGCAAGGTGGTCGATGCTTCTATTGCAATCAGCCGATGTGGTCAGGATCACCGCTAAAATTTCAAACTGCCCATTCTGTTTCAGAGCGCAAGGCGCGTTGGTTCCAATGTACAGCAGAACACTTACTTTCTGTTTCGGATGGTGGATCAGACACTTCAGCAAACATTGTTGCTGCCTGCAAATTCTGCAATCAAAGCCGCCACCGATCAAAGCAGCCACTATCGCCGGAAACATACAAGTTAAAAGTGCTCGGCCGAATGGAACTGGGTGGCTGGATGCGGTTGAGTTCATCAGACACCGCACCGGCTAGTGGCTGAAAACGATTAACCCGCGAAACTCCATCGCTGCAAAACGTCTCGCGCTTTTGCCATATTCAATGCGTTTGCTATGTCGTTTTGCATTCCTTCACGTGCCTGATCATCAAGCACAAGCAACTCGCTAAAACCACATGCACTGCAAGTGATATCTTCATTCGAAATTGTACTATCGGAAGAGCCGCATTCTGGGCACTTTGCAAGGACATCGTCGTTGAACATTTCGCAACCTCTGACCAGTTGTCCCTAAACTAGGTCGGTCGATTGATGTTTCACGGGATCACAGAGCGCCAACTGATTTTCAATAAACGCCGCTGACTTCTTTTCGTTCGTTTTGGTTGCGTAACGGCCCGAATGCAAAACCGGATGATGTTCTGCATCGGGCCGAGACATCGCTTTGTCCGTTGAAATTATTAGCAATACTTTGGTGCGGCAGTGCTTTCTGGAATCCTCAGTTGTTCAGTTTTCGAGCGGCTTGCTTTGCTTCATATTGCTTCCACAGACCCATGTGTCCATTTTGCCGTGCATTGGCCAGCCACAGCTTCTTTCGGGCATCAGGTATTTCCATTGATCGATACTTTCCGCCTGAGAATTTTGGCCAATCTATCGCTAGGCCAAGTTTGACCATTTCTGCGGATAGATCACGGCCATCCTCGAGGTAGCACTTTGCAACAGTCCGTCCGTGTGTATCTTGCTCCGTCACTTCCGCCCTAATTTTTTGACCCTTGCAGAGCGAAACGAGCGCCCATTTTGCCTTCTTGCCATAGGGGTGGTTCATCTCGGGAGCATCGACACCAAACAAACGGACCTGTGTTTTCTTAATGACCAATGTATCGCCATCTACAACGTACGCTGAACCCGCCAGTATCGTGACGTCGGGTTTCGGTAGCGTATGGTCTGGATCAAAACGCTGTGGCGGCGTTGTGCGCTGCCGTTGGTTCATGGTCAATCTAGGTTTCTCATTCACACCTGACTGACTCGACGGAGTAGTTGTATCGCCTAACCTGTTACTGCGGACTGCCAAATACACCGCGACAGCCAAAACCAAACCCAAAACTATCAAGATTTCCACGAACCAGGCCCCCAAAAAGTTAATTCAATCAATATTGTCACACCGGATCAGGATCGACCCAAGCACACGCCGGGGTTGATTTGCTAGGGGCACCTTATATTCAGCTGGAGAGATGTGACTGATTTGCTTCGCTGAGCGATCTCACGCCTAGGACTGCGAGACAGTTGATCTCTACTTACTTAGTTCCCCAGAATAACAACCGGAATTTCAGGTAGTTGGTGTTCTTTGCCAATACTAGAACCTCGGGCGCAAGTTGGCGGGAACTCACAGAAGAATGGCAGTTCCGCGCAAGCAATTGCTTCGTAGCGCTCAGACATGCAACCCAGGGTGAAAAGTCTTAATGAATGATTAAGTGACGAACTATCGCGTGATGAGTGTGGAGCAAGATGTAATATGACGGAGAACAAGGATCGCTTGACAGCGGAGGAAGCAAAGGGACTTCGGACTGCTAAAGAACTAGAAGGTCATCTAGCGTGGTTAGACACGTTTACGCCCGCTGCCTTAGGTGTTCTGGCCATTGCATCTGGTATTTACACCTATCTCGGCGTGTCCTCATTGCTCGAAGATAACGGCGCAGTCTCATTCTTCGCAGCCGTTGCGTACTCAATCGCCGTCTCTGTCGGCATCTTCGTCTTTTGGAGCTACATGCTTCGGTTGCTGCCTTCAATGCGTACGGCCAGTGGTTTCATTGGTTTGACCATCTCCACGATTGTTGGCTCTGTCGCCATTATAGCCATGTCTAGCTGGCTTAATGCAGCCGCTCTCGCAGGTTCAGCGGCGGTTGAGCAACACTTGGAAAACACAGTCCGTGACTACCAAGCTGCTCTCGAGCAAGCCCACGACATAGCCCTAAGTGGCCAAGCGTTGGGTCGCGAGGTGGAACGCGCCCGCCAGAGTTTTGAAGAACTCGCTGAACTCGAGCAGTCCGGAGACCTCTCAGGTACTGCCGGTCGAGGTGCCGTGTTTCGGGTGCTGACACAAAAGGCGGAAGAACTAAGAAACCTTGAAGAGCAGATCGCGGCACAGCAAGAACCTATCGAGGAAGCCTTCCAACAAGGCAACGAAATCCTTGCGAAAATGCGTGAGCTTACCGTCGCGCCCGGTCCAGTAGATCGCCGCTCGGTTCAGTTTTCTGAGGAAAGCGTGAAGTTGGCAGGTGTAATCTCGCGCCTCAACCAATACAGCGTTGCACCACTTGTTGCCCGCGCTGCTGAGGACTTGCCATCCTCAGTCGTACTTCCAGAGCTTGATGGACGCAGCTCCGACGTAAGAGACGCCCAATCATCAACAATCAACTCTGTTTTGAATGCCTTGGACCAACGCAGCAAGACACTCAAGAACGCTGCTGACGAGGTATTGGACATGGAACCACCCATCGAGACGGCATACAACCCGATTTCCAGTGCCGATGCGGTGATCAAATACGCCCACAACTTCGTACCTTCTTGGGCAGGAGCCATAGCCATCGATTTGTTGCCCGCCGTGTTAGTGTTTGTGCTGGCTATCACACAAGCCGCAATCCGCAGCGGTAAAGACGGCATGAGCATCGAGGATACTCTGACACTTGCAGACCTCAGAGCCGCAATGAATGCCATGAAGGACGTCGAAGCGACAATGGGCGTGGCAGACGCAGCTATCCTCAACCGCGCCACTCCACAAAAAGATGAAACGTGATGAGCCTGTTAAGCCGTCTCGATCCTCGTTCAGGGCTACGCTACGTTCTCATCCTACAGCTCGCTATTGCAGGCGTTCTGATAGCGTCGGACGTTCTTGGTGTAATGCCAAGCCCGTTCAAGGAGCGTGTTCAACTCCCTACTGGTCCGATATCCCCCGGCGATCAACGTCGAGAGTATCGCACTGATCGTAGCGATCCGTCGCTTTTGCCGCAGGATGGACCTCTGGACGTACCCGTGCCAGAGGCTTTTCCAAACCGATTGGACTTCTCAGTTCAGGAAGTCGAAGGACTGGGGAGAATACTTCTTCTTAGCGGCCAGATAGAGGTAGACGACTCCGCCCGCTTCGCTTCGTACCTGTCCGACATGCAGGAGAAGCCCGACCTTGTGGCTCTCCACAGCCCGGGAGGAGTGGTTTCTGAGGCACTGTCCATTGGCAAGCAGGTGAGAGGTGCTGAGCTTTCTACAGCCGTTCTGGCTGGCTCGATGTGCGTATCCTCATGTCCTTACGTTCTTGCAGGCGGTGAGGAACGCATCGTCTCTCTTCGCGGCATTGTAGGTATGCATCAGCACTACTACGACCAGCCTCGCTTAATTCCTGTCGTCTTCGCGGTAGAGAGCATCCAGAAGGGGCAAGGAGAGACGATGCAGCATCTGATTGACCTGAGTGTGGACCCGTCACTGATGCTGTTCTCACTGAACACCCCACCCGAGGAAATCTATGCGCTTATCGAGGAAGAACTAGTAGATACCCGCATAGCGACCCAAATTATCGATTAACTCGAAACACCGAGGACTTTGCCTTGTTCAAGAAGCTAACAATTGCTGCGGCGCTGTTCGCCACAACTGCCACTGCGGGAAGTCTCCAAGTACGTGATGCGGACACAATTGTTGTCGATGGCACTCCTGTGCGCTTGAACGGCGTGGATGCGCCAGAGCTTGGCACTCGTTCTGGACAAGACGCTAAACGCTGGATGGTTAATTTCTTACGGGGCAAAAATATTGAATGCATACTCGACGGAGAGCGCACACACGACCGTTGGGTTGGTGTCTGTTATGCGGACGGGCAAGACATTGGTGCTGCTGTGATTTCCGCGGGGCATGCACTGGATTGCAAGCGGTATAGTGGCGGTCGCTATCGACAGTACGAGACACCTGCTGCCAAGTCGCGATTGCAAAGAGCTCCATATTGCTGACTTTTCTTAAGTTTCAATTAGCGGTCAGCTAGTTATGGGATAAGCTATGCTCATAGTCTTTGCTTTGGTCCAGCTACCCGTTTTAGCTGCTATTCGTTCAACCGACTTGTACAGTCCTGAAAACGACTTTTCCAACTCAGTCGGGCAGCCTCTAAATAAACTAGCCGGCATTGGCGGAAGCGAAAAAGTGATCAACATTGAGGGCAGTAGGGCCAATCTATGAAAGTCTATATCGCCAACTTTGGGCGCCAAAACTATGAGTGGCCGATCTGTCAGGAGCGCGGAACGATAGCGACTATGAACGCAGTAGACGCCCAGAAATATTGGGAGGCCAATGATCGCGAGGGTTATGTTTCCAGCAGAATGGCGAATGACACCACTGCGGCAGGAAAGAGCCCAACCAAGGCGACTGCATCTAGATGGTTCAACTTGATGACTACTATCGCGGAAACTGTGGGTGATATTTGGGTTCACAAGGATGGGGACGAGCTCTGGTGGACAACATCCAGTAGCGAAGCCCCATACTTCGAGACCAAGATTGAGCCTATTGAGCGAGGTCGTGAAGTCGTTGTTTGTCATAAGCCCTGCAAGTCTTGGTCGAACAAGACAAAAAAGGGTATTCCATTGAGATGGAACGAACTGCACCCCAAGGCCAAAGACTTCTTGTCTACGGAAGCAACTCTTCAGTCACTTAGTCCTTCGAACCGCGATTATACATTGGCTCTGATCGCGGGCGATGACCTAAGTTATTGGCATGACACTCCTTTTTGGAAGAAACGAAGTGAAGCCGCCAAAAAGGGGTATGCGCCGATCAAATATGGGTCACAGGCTGATAAGATTGCATACCAGCGAGCCTCGGAACTCTTCAACGCCGCTGATGCAGCCGAAAGGATGGCACGAACCGCCCTCAACACGACGAATGCAGCGAACGGCCAGACGGTAGAGCGCACTGTGAAAAGAAAAGACCTCGGGTTTTCATCAGCAGCGGCTCTTCAGGATTACATAGCAGAGCTAATGGGAGCGCAAGAATATTGCTGCGAGCTGACCGGGCTGCCGCTTGAGTTGGATGAAGTGAATGGCGATTCAGCGATGTTTGCCTCCTTGGATCGGATCGACAGCAGCAGGCACTACGAACCAGGAAATCTTCAAGTAGTTTGCCGCTTTGCGAATTTCTGGAAGGGGGCTTCAGATGATAACGAGTTCCGACGGCTTGTTGGCGTGCTCCGATCAAGTTCTGTCAACTGACCCTTGAAAAGAGACAGGGCATGAACACAAAGAGGCAATTAAAACACGTCGAACGTGATCTAAACGGCATTATCGCTGCGATCACACAAGTCTCAGGAAGTCGAGCCCGTCGTGCGCGACGGGTCGCTCAAATTGCGACTGGTAAGGTTACAGGCGCTGCTACCATTGGCGGAATGCTAATGTTTATCTCAGCATTCGGTTCAGCTTCAACGGGCACCGCCATTGGAGCTTTAAGCGGCGCGGCAGCATCTTCTGCACAAATGTATTGGATTGGCTCGCTTTTCGGTTTGGGTGCCGTAGCAGGCGCTATCATTTTACCTGTGGTTGGTGCTGTGCTTGGTCTGATCGCAGTATTTTTCATCTCGCGAAAAGTGTTAGGAAGACCCCGAAAACCAGCGAACATGCTGGAGTTCGAAGTGCGAACTTTGTTTTCCAGTTACCGTCTCGCTGCTCCTATCGCAACTTTTGTGGCCGATGGCGCAATCGAGCCATCAAAAGACGAGTTGCGAGTGTATGCCCATGAAGGTTTGCTACCACTCTGTGCTCTTGTTGGGGACCATCTGGCGACCCCGGAAAACTCTAGTAGAACGGAAAAACAATGCCGATCTTTCGAAGAAACCCTAGCCCTACTGCCGTTATGGAAACTTCGCCGTCATCATCGGCGATTACTCCGTCGATCTCAAAAAATGGCTCAACCAAAAAGCAAAACCGGAATTCAAGGATTGCTTCGGTCGTCATCGCGGTCACGTTCCAACGCCTGATTGAAGATGCAACACGTGAGTGGGCGATAGAGGAAGGATTGGTGTTACAGGCTCTACGCCGCTCAACGCGTTCTTTGGAAACAGCGCCTGCTGGAGAGCTTTCACAATACTTGGGCTCGCTGTCTGAGGACCAACTTCGCGGCGTAGCATCAAACGTAAAAGGCATCTACCACGAGCTCTTGTTCGTTGAGGCTGAAAACGGTGACTGGGATCACGTTGAAGCGAAGGTGAAAGAATTCACCAACCATCCTGGTGGTGATGTCGAGTTCCTAGTCGATGGAAGCACAATTGGTGAGGTCCAGCTAAAAGCTGTGGCATCTGAAGCACTCGTTCTGGAACATTTGGCACGATACCCTGAGATCGACATCAGAGTGACCGAAGAAGTGGCTGCGAGAATGCCCGGTATAGAGAGCTCTGGGTTTTCTAACGAAGAGCTTACGCGCGACGTTTATGAAAGACTTGCTGAACTCCAAGGGGATGGACTTTTCGACGAGATAAGCGAAGGGCTTGCAACATCATCTTTGGTCAGTTCAGCAATTATCGCGGGCAAAGCTGCTCGTGGGCAGCACTTCTCCGGGTCGCAGATACGTTCATTTCTCGTGGACGCCGGAATAGGAGCGTCAACCGCTGCGGTTCTTGACGTCTTGCTCATTCCTTTGACCAGTTGAAGGTCTCTAAAAGCTACGAGCTATGAACGCCGATTGTTGTGGGAAAGGGGCAATATAAAAAGGTGAGATCGCGAAGGGCAGCTGTGTATTGAAAAGCTTTCAGGGCCATTCAGTTAGGACACTTATCGATTTGCTGACTCACCATCCAGCTCAGCTCAACTATAGGGCTGGCTCCGCGCTTAAAACACAACTACAGTTAGCCTGTTAACTACAAGATTTTTTCGGAGCAAATTAACATCAGTATGTCAAATACAACGTACCAAGATTTCTATGCTGGTGAGCTCGAAGAGCTACCGGACGAATTTACTAAAAGCCTGCTATTGGGTTCACTACGGGTGCTTGACGACGAAGCCAATCCGGCGCGATTGAACCTATTCGCTGCGGGGCTTCGGGAACTTTTCCACGATCTTTTGAAACTCCACTCTCCAGACAACGAAGTGTTATCTTCCAAATGGTGCGACGCTAAGGATGCCAAACAGATTTCAAAACGACACAGAGCGCAGTTTGCAATTCAGGGCGGCATTTTGGATGAAACTCTGGTCGAGCTAGGAATATCCGTGGATCATTTGACCGAACTAAGGCAAATGGTAGTCGACACTATAAACGGCGCGAACGCGTTGCTGCACTTCCAAGTTAGAGAGCTAAATTCTGATCCCAAATCAATTGAAAGTGAGGCATCAAAACTATTGGATGTTCTATTCCATTTTCTGCACACCATCGGGGAGTGCAAACAGGATATTTCTCTAAATATAGAAAGACACGCTCTAGCTGCTTTGGAAGGTTCTCTCCCTGCCAAGATTCACAATAACAAAGACCGCGAAGTTACGCGGTACTTGGTCCCTCTCTGGGGAGAGATAGATGATCAAAAATGTGAAGTTACAGGAGTTTCGTCAAAAGAGATCTCAATTCGCTTCACTGCAAATGTCGAAATCGACGTAGAGACAACTGGAATGACTGGATTATATTCACAAAATGGCATGTTTCCGGTTGTGATTGAATACACAGCTCCCGTTAATGACGTTTCAACCTTGAAAATTATTAGCTCACAGATCGATGAAGAAGCACCAGTTTGGCTACAGGATGAAGAGCAGCGTGAAGAACTAGAAATGCATGCTGAAATTGCTCGTTTGGTTGCCAAAGATCGAAGCTGAGAACAAGCGACTCTGATAGACGGAAGCAGTGGGGTATCAAGTTCTTCTATATCTCTGGTCTCAAACTGCACCACCGCTTTCAAAGACTTCAATAGTGGGAAGCGGAGTATGTGCGAAACCCGTTTGCACGGCTAAACGGGAGGGGCTGGAGATCATGCTTGTTGCTTTCCGGCCGGTGGTTCAAAGTGGAAAATGGCAGCTTGTGCAGCTCGGCCAGCACGGAAAATGGAGCAGTAATTGGATCTCGAACAACTGAAACCTGGCAGTAAAGTCATTGGGATAACACCCGGGCACCCGGTCGACATTGTTTCCATCGAATGGATTGGCGATCAAGCCGTGAACGTCGTTTACCGAGCGTCGGCAGGTCAGGTTTCCGAGACTACAATTTTCCGAGAAGATGAGCACCGCTTGGAGGTTCTCGATAGAGGACAGAATTGGTCTTTTGACGCAGACGGCTCCATGTTGCGTCTGGTGACTGAGGCCAACAGAATCCGACTGGCACACTTCTTTGACCCATTCCTTGCGATACACACAAGCCTTGTAGATCCGCTGCCACACCAGATTTCAGCGGTTTATGGAGAGATGCTTCCCAGACAGCCACTCAGGTTCCTGCTGGCGGATGACCCGGGTGCGGGCAAGACGATTATGGCCGGGCTCTTGGTAAAAGAACTGATTGCGCGAAGCGACTTAGAGCGGTGCCTTATCGTTGCTCCTGGCAGTCTGGTTGAACAATGGCAGGACGAGCTCGGGGACAAATTCAATCTTGAATTCGATATTCTTTCCCGAGATATGATTGAGAGCTCCCGCTCGGGAAATCCGTTCAACGATTGCAACAGAATGATTGCTCGCTTGGATGTTCTAGCTCGAAATGAAGATCTTCAGGAGAAGCTACAAGCATCAACCGAGTGGGACGTGATCATCGCTGATGAAGCCCACAGGATGTCCGCGACATTTTTTGGAAACGAAGCCAAGTTTACAAAGCGCTACCAGCTCGGACAGAAGCTGGGTCAGGTATGTCGGCATTTTCTTTTGATGTCCGCCACGCCACACAACGGCAAAGAGAAGGATTTTCAGCTTTTCATGGCCTTACTTGACGGGGATCGGTTTGAAGGCCGGTTTCGCGACGGTGTTCATGTAGCAGACGTTGAAGACATGATGCGGCGGCTAACCAAAGAGGAATTGCTGCGCTTTGATGGCCGCCCACTCTTCCCAGAACGGCGCGCATATACAGCCAAGTACGATCTTTCGCCTGAAGAAGCAGAACTCTACTCGGTTGTGACCGAATACGTCCGCAATGAAATGAATAGGGTACAACGTTTCGCCGAAGTTGACGGACGCAAGCGCAACAATGTTGGATTTGCTCTACAGATACTTCAGAGACGCCTCGCCTCCAGCCCAGCTGCAATCTATCAATCGCTAAAGAGACGCAGAGAGCGGCTCGAAAGCGACTTAGCTGAGGCGAGACTGGTCGTTAGAGGTGAGTCAGCATCATTTAATTTACCAAACATCAGCAACGAAATGCTCCGAAACCTCGAAGAGTACGGGCAGGAAGAGATCGACGAACTAGAAGAGCTCATCTCTACTGGAGCGACGACGGCGGAGACAGTCGAGCAGCTTGAGCTCGAAGTCGAAACCCTGAAAGGTTTGGAGAACTTGGCCTTGGCTGTGCTCAGTTCCGGCCAAGACACGAAGTGGCAGCAATTGGATCGCATTCTGGATGATGATCTAATGATGGATGCCGATGGACATCGCCGAAAGCTGATCATCTTCACTGAACCCAAAGACACGCTCGAGTACCTGAGACAGAGGGTGACCGCACGATTGGGCCGTCCAGAAGCAGTAGAGGTGATCCACGGCGGCGTAACACGAGAAGAACGACGAAAAGTTGTCGAGCGCTTTATGCAGGATCGCGATTTGTTGGTACTAATCGCCAATGACGCCGCTGGAGAAGGTGTGAATCTTCAACGGGGGCACCTGATGGTGAACTATGACCTGCCTTGGAATCCAAACAAGATTGAACAGCGTTTCGGCCGGATCCATCGTATCGGGCAAACTGAGGTTTGCCATCTTTGGAACCTCGTGGCCAATGACACCCGAGAGGGGGAGGTCTATGCCCGCCTGCTTGAAAAGCTCGAAGCCGCGCGAGAGGCTTTAGGTGGTCGCGTGTATGATGTTCTTGGTGAGCTATTTGAAGAGCGAGCCTTGAAAGACCTACTGTTCGAAGCGATCCAATACGGAGAGCAGGAAGAAGTCAAAGCTCGTCTATTCGAGACCGTCGATGGAGCTGTCGATCAAAGCCATTTGCTACACTTACTTCAGCAGCGGCAACTTACTAACGATACAATGCCGGAAGCCCGCGTTCAGGAGCTTCGCCTCCAGATGGAACTTGCCGAAGCGCAACGACTTCAACCACACCACGTTCAGAGCTTTTTCATTGAGTCCTTCCGACAACTTGGGGGGCAAATAAAGAGCCGTGAAGAAGGTCGCTGGGAGATATCCCATGTTCCTTTGGCGGTCAGAGAGCGGGATCGGCAGATCGGAATTGGCGCCCCATTACAAAAGAAATACGAACGGATCTGCTTTGAGAAAGACAAAATAAATCAGCAGCCTGTAGCCGCATTTGTGTATCCCGGGCATCCATTGCTTGAAGCAGTGATCAGCCTTGTTCGGGAACAGAACGAACACTTGATGAAACAAGGCGCCGTGCTTGTTGATGATACAGACGATGGCGCTGAGGTGTCGGCATTATTCCTGCTGGAACACAGCGTACAAGACGGTCGTATTACAAGCTCAGGAAACCCAAACGTTCTGTCGCAACGGCTACAGTTTGCTTCAATTGGAAAAGAAGACGTGGTCACGAACGCCGGGATAGCCCCGCACTTGAACCTCCGCGCAGCTAAGCCAGAAGAAATCGAACTGGCGAAGGACGCACTGAATGCCGACTGGCTAAGAAATGACCTTGAAAAAAGGGTTGTTCAGTTCGCTACCATCGAAATGGCACAAGACCACCTAGCTGAGGTTCGCAAGCGCCGAATTCCTGAAATCGAAAAAGTTGAACATGAAGTGAAGGCCCGGCTAAAGAAAGAGATAAACTACTGGGATTCGAGAGCATTCGAACTTCAGGAAGAAGAGAAAGCCGGGAAGAAGACACGCCTCAACTGGAAAAACGCTCAACGGAGGGCGGAAGACCTGGCTGAACGTCTCAAACGGCGTTTGCAAATTATTGAACAGGAGCGGTTCATCTCTGCTCAACCGCCAAGGATCCGGGGCGGAATGATCGTCGTACCTCGAGGCATGTTGTCTGAAATAAGCCATGGAGATTCGCCAACGGCAACGCCAACCGGTTTCTCTGAAGACCCAGTAGCTCGGCGAGAAATCGAACTCAAAGCCATGAACGCTGTAATGTCTGCGGAAATCGCTTTAGGCAATGAGCCGCAGGATGTCTCTGCCCAAAAGATCGGTTACGATATCGCGTCCTACGATCCCAAGACAGACCACATGCGTTTTATCGAGGTCAAAGGCCGTATCGATAGTGCCGACACTATAATGATCACTCGGCAAGAACTAATCACATCCCTGAATGAGCCAAAGAAATTCATTCTTGCCATTGTACAAAT
Source organism: Ruegeria sp. CDSB029 (assembly GCF_059611125.1). Taxonomy (NCBI): domain Bacteria; kingdom Pseudomonadati; phylum Pseudomonadota; class Alphaproteobacteria; order Rhodobacterales; family Roseobacteraceae; genus Ruegeria; species Ruegeria sp. CDSB029. The sequence goes on along the minus strand of NZ_JBXWOX010000006.1, from coordinate 113,205 downwards.
TGGTGATGGAGTTGTATCCGAACCACAGTACCTTCATGGTCCACTTGATACGCGCGAACCACCCTTCGAACAGAACGCCATTCAGTTCAAAATCAAGCATCTTCTCGAGCGGACGGAGGTGCCTTCTTGAAACTAGGCTATACTGAATTTTCCTTTGGTTATGCGTTCACCGAGAATTTGGTCCGTTCCACGGCGACTGGGCCTGCCGGAGCTCCAGTTTTTCCAAATCTAGTACAGGAGGCTCAGCTCGGATATGATGTTTCGATTGATTTGCCTGGTTTCCCCCTCTTTTTCCAATTCAAGCTGCCTGAGTTGATGGTTCGTGACACAGCAAAAGAGATTTCTGACTACGCGTTGCCGCGGCTGACCACACCGTTCTTTCGAATGCCTTTGATGCGAAGAGATCTTTCCAATCAGCACCAGTTGCTCATAGATCTAGAAAATGGTTCCCCCGGCTCCGTTTTCTACGTGACGCCCGTCATGCAGGATCAAGTTCAATTTAACACTGCTTATTGCGCACAAAGCGTCCACCAATCCTGCTTCTTTTTCTCTCCAACGGACATAGGCCCCTTGCCGGACGACCGGAAACACTCGATTGCGTATCAGCAAAATCCGAAGCTTGCGTGGTTCTGTTCCGAACCTAAGCCAGCAAAACCTCTCGACTATAGAGACATCTCAGGAAGGCTACGTGAACTTTTCTCGGATTCGAAGCAGACTGCTGACTTGAATGAGGCTGCCAGCAAAGCGAAGCAGCTCGTTTATAAATATCTCCCCGCCGGTATGCGGAACCAAGAAGACGCAATCAGGGCAAGGCTAGGTTTTTTGCGCTCCGCACTGCCTGAACAGCCAGATTTAGACGAGGACAGTATGGCGGTTTCCGACACATTGGTAGTAACAAGAGAACTTGCCCGTATCGGGTTGGGCGTTGACATGGTCATAGCGCAGCCGCGAGCGGAAAAACCCGACGAAAGCTGACGTTCTCATGGACCAAAACTACAAGAAAAAACTGATCGAAGTTGCTATCCCGCTTGAGGCGATCAATGCAGCGTCGGCGCGGGAGAAGTCCATCCGGCATGGGCATCCCTCGACGCTCCATCTGTGGTGGGCACGGCGGCCACTGGCGGCATGCCGGGCGGTGCTGTTTGCGCAACTGGTGGACGACCCGTCGAGCCATCCGGACAAGTTCCCAACGGAAGAAGCCGTGGAAACCGAGCGCAAGCGGCTGTTCCAAATCATCGAGGACCTGGTGAAGTGGGAGAACTCGACTAACGAAGAGGTGCTGGAACGGGCCCGTGCTGAAATCCGCGCCAGCTGTGACGGTGAACTGCCTCCGGTCTATGACCCGTTCTCCGGTGGCGGGTCGATCCCGCTGGAGGCGCAGCGGCTGGGCCTGCCTGCCTATGGGTCCGACCTGAACCCGGTTGCGGTGATGATTGGCAAGGCGATGATCGAGATACCGCCGAAGTTCAAGGACATGGAGCCGATCCATCCGGGAATGAAGGAGCGCAACCACTACCGTAACTCTGAGGGGTTGGCGGAGGACGTGAAGTACTATGGCGAGTGGATGCGTGAAAAGGCGTTTGAACGCATCGGGCACCTCTATCCGAAGGTTGACTTGCCGCAGGAGCACGGTGGCGGACAGGCAACTGTAATCGCCTGGATTTGGGCGCGCACGGTGCCAAGCCCGGACCCGGCCTTCGCCAATGTTCATGTACCGATTGCCTCTAGTTTCTTGCTTGGCTCCAAATCTGGTAAGGAAGCTTGGATCGAGCCGATAATCGACCGTGTAAGTAAAACTATTACTTACACGGTACGTCGGGGCGGCACGAAGGAAGAAATCAAGAACGCACGGGCTGGCACGAAATCTGCCCGCGCGAACTTTAGGTGCCTAATGTCGGGGGCGGCGATAACCTCGGATTACGTACGAGCCCAAGCCCAAGCCGGACAAATGGGCCAAGTGTTGATCGCAATAGCAGCCGAAGGCAAAGGTGGTCGTTACTACGCAGCGCCAAATCAACAGCATGAAATCTGCGCATCGGTCAAAGACTATCAGAATGAAGCAACGGACTTCCGAGAAACCCACTTAATGGGCCCCACTCCTGCCAGATTGACCGGAGGAACATGCCATGCGTTTGGATTGGAGAATTGGGGTAAACTCTTTACAGATCGCCAAGTCATTTCACTCAAAAATCTTACTTCTCTTCTGCCTGAAGTACGAGCGCAAGTTCTTTCTGACGCTCTATCGCAGGGCAGAAACGATGATCACATAGATCTTGCGGCAGGGGGAACGGATGCCTCAGCATACGCGGATGCGGTCTGCGTGTTCCTTGCCTTTGCGATCAACCGATCCGCGGATAGAGGATCGACTATATGTTCTTGGGACTCGTCTCCCAAGATGGAGGCTCTTCGGAACACATTTGCGCGCCAAGCGCTGCCAATGACTTGGGATTTTGCCGAAGGAAATCCGTTTTCCAGCGCGACTGGCAACTTTTTAGCTAATGTAGAGTGGGTCTACAAGGTTGTTGCACGTTTTCATCCGGGAAACTCGGGTGAAGAAGTCCAGTTCGACGCGCAGTCTGTTGAGATGCCGATTGGAGCCGTAATCTCAACAGACCCACCATACTATGACAATATTGGCTATGCGGACTTGTCTGACTTTTTCTTTTGTTGGATGCGCGTGTCTCTAAAACCATTTTTTCCTGATTTGTTTGGTGTTCTTGCTACTCCAAAAGCGGAAGAGCTGGTCGCAACGGCGTTCCGCCATGGTGGGCGGGAGGCTGCTGAAGCATTTTTCTTAGAAGGGATGGGGCGCGCAATTAAAAATATGTCAAATCAATCATCTAGCGACTCCCCCGCGACGATTTACTATGCATTTAAACAAAGTGAAGTAGCAGCGGAGGGCGTAAGTTCGACAGGCTGGGCAACATTCTTGGAAGCTATCGTGCAGGCCGGTTACGCGGTTGTCGGAACTTGGCCGATGCGCACCGAAATGGCAAATCGAATGGTGGCATCGGGAACGAACGCACTTGCAAATTCGGTTGTTTTGGTATGCCGCAAAAAGGAGGAGACAGCGGAGACAATTACTCGGGCTGAGTTCATCCGAGCATTGAAACGGGAATTGCCGCCCGCTATTGAAGAACTCCAAGCCGCCAACGTCTCCCCCGCCGACATGCCGCAATCAGCCATCGGTCCCGGCATGGGCGTGTTCTCGCGCTACAAGGCAGTGCTCGGGGCCGATGACAGCCCGATGACGGTCAAGACCGCGTTGCAACTGATCAATGCCGAGCTCGACGAGTTCCTGAACGACTTACATGGCGAATTTGACGCTGACACCCGATTTGCAGCGACCTGGTTCGAGCAACACGGCGCCGATGAGGGTGACTACGGCGCGGCTGATAACCTTGCCCGCGCTCGAGGCATTTCGGTCGAGAGCGTCAAACATGCCGGGATCGTCGACAGCTCTGCCGGCAAGGTCCGCATTCTCAAGCGAGAGGAGCTTGAAGATGGTTGGGATCCCGCCACTGACGACCATCCCACGATCTGGGAAGGCTGTCAGCACCTGATCCGGGTCATGGAAAATGAGGGAGAATACGCTGCTGCGGTTCTTCTGAAGAAGATTGGCAGCGATAAGGCCGAGGCGGTCAAGGATCTGGCCTATTACCTCTATGATGTCTGTTCGAACAAGCGACAGGACGCCAAAGAGGCGACCCATTACAACGCCTTGATCTCCGGCTGGACCGAGCTGACACGCCTGGCCGCCACTATCCACGATACCGATATGAATCGCCAATCGGCGATGGACCTCTGAGGACGAGCACATGGCAAAAAGCAATCGCCAGTATGTATTCGAAGGTATGGAGCACATGCAAAACGGGCTTCAGCCCTATGTCATGCGTTCATTGGAAGCTGGAATGGGCAAAGGATGGCCGCAAGAAGTGATCGCCAAGTTCCCGCACTGGCGCCCCCAGGGTAACAGGAAGTTCAGCCTAGACACCCAAAAGCTGCTCCAGATCATGGATCGTTGCTGGAACGAGGCATTCCGTTCGACATTGGACAAGGGACACCGTTCGATTGTTATCGAACTAACCGATGTTCGGAACAAGCTCGCGCATGATGAGAAGTTCTCCTACGACGACACGGAACGTGCGTTGGACAATATGCGCAGGCTTCTGGAAGCAGTGAGCGCGGGAGAGTCGGCGGCTGAAATCAGCAAGATGCGCGACAGTATCCTGCGGACGAAGTTTACAGAGATGGCGCGTTCCGAAGAGCGCAAGCAGTCGAGTGCGACAGCGATCTCAACCGAAACTGTTGCAGGCTTGCTGCCCTGGCGCGAGGTCGTTGAGCCTCATCAGGATGTTGCGACCGGTGAGTTCCAACAGGCCGAGTTTGCGGCTGATCTGGCCAAAGTGCATAACGGCAGCGCGCCTCCGGAATATCGCGATCCAAAGGAGTTCTATGGGCGGACTTACCTAACGGACGGATTAAGCACCTTGATCAAAGGAGCAGCCAAACGCCTTTCCGGAAAAGGGGGCGATCCTGTCGTCGAACTGCAAACCAACTTCGGCGGAGGCAAAACCCACTCGATGCTGGCTTTGTATCACATGGCCGGCGAAACACCTGCTCAGGACCTTCCTGGCTTGGACCAGCTTTTGTCCAAGGATGGCCAAAGCGTTCCAGAGAAAATCAACCGGGCCGTTCTCGTTGGGACCTCACGTGGTCCACATGACGTCGTCAAGCTCGAGGACGGTCAAGAGATCCGTACGACCTGGGGAGAACTGGCTTGGCAGCTGGGCGGAAAGAAAGCGTTTGACTTGGTTGCCGATCAGGACGCGAGCGGAATTGCCCCTGGCTCTGAGAAGCTGGAAGAGATTTTCAGGATGTGCGCCCCCAGTTTGATCTTGATCGATGAGTGGGTCGCCTATTTGCGGCAAATCTACAAAATCGAGGGCCTACCATCTGGCTCATTCGACGCAAACTTGTCATTCGTTCAAGCTCTAACAGAAGCAGTCAAAGCATCGCCCAACACTCTTTTGGTTGCGTCGCTCCCGGCCTCACAAATTGAGGTTGGCGGCGAAGGTGGTCAGGAAGCTCTGACCCGTCTCAAGCAAACATTCAGTCGGGTCGAAAGTTCATGGCGGCCGGCGTCGCAGGAGGAAAGCTATGAGATTGTGCGGCGGCGGCTGTTCAAAGAAATTCCTGGAGACAAATACAGACACCGGGACAACACGCTGAAGCAATTTGCCAAACTCTATCGGGAAAACCCGAACGAATTCCCCCAAGGCTGTGCTGATGAAGATTACCGTCGCAAGTTGGAGAAAGCGTACCCTATACACCCCGATCTGTTTGATCACTTGTACACGGCGTGGGGAACACTGGAAAAGTTTCAGCGCACCCGCGGCGTGCTTCGATTGATGGCTCAAGTCATCCATGAGCTTTGGATGTCCGACGACAGATCGGTGATGATAATGCCGGGCAGTGTGGCGATTGGGTCTGCCCGAGTAGAACCGGAGTTACTGCACTACCTCGATGTGTCATGGCAGTCGATCATCGCTGGTGACATCGATGGGATTAATTCAACTCCATACAAAATCGATCAGGCCGCTCCTAACTTGAACCGATATTCAGCTACACGCAGGGTGGCGCGTACAGTATTCATGGGCACTGCACCTCTCAGTGGGCAAGAAAATCAGGGAATAGACGACAAGCACATCAATCTGGGTGTTGTTCAGCCCGGCGAGAGGGTCGCGATTTTCGGAGATGCTCTCCGCCGCCTGACGAACCAGGCAAAGTTCATGCATAGCGATCTTGGCAGGCACTGGTTTTCAATGTCCGCAAGTTTGAACAGGGTCGCTGCGGACAGAGCCGGGCAGTTCGAGGACGCCTTGATCGACGTCGAAATTGACAAAGCACTGGCAACGTACATCAACGGTATTGCCGACAGAGGGCACTTCGATGCCGTACAGGTTGCACCAGATGGGTCGGGCTCTGTACCGGACGAAGCGGGAGGTGTTCGTGCCGTCGTTCTGGGCGTAAAACACCCGCACAATGGTCGCGATACTTCAGATGCTATGGTCGAAATCAAGGACGTGCTCCTTCAAAAGGGCACAACGCCTAGGGTTTATCGAAATACTCTTGTTTTCATCACAGCAGAAAATCGCCAGCTGGAAAACTTGAAGGATGCGTTTCGTACATCACTTGCTTGGGACGGAATCGTTCGCGATGCAGAAACGGGCCGTTTAAACCTGAGAACCAGCGATATTGCTTTGGCTAAAGAAAAAGCAAAAGAAGCCAGTGATACGGCTAAAACCCGTTTGAAGGACACTTGGTGCTATCTTGTCTACCCGTATCAGGAGGCAGCACCGGCTGACGTTGAATTTGCTTCCGCAAAAGTGGCCGCTCAGGATGGTGTGCTTTCCAGGGCAAGTAAAAAGCTCGTTAGCGACGAAGCGCTGCTGCCCGAGATTGGTCCAGAGCGGCTGAACAGAGAGCTAGAAAAGAACATATGGCATGAAAATGATCACCTAAAGCTGAAGGACCTTTGGGAATACTCGAACCGGTATATCTACTTGCCGCGTTTGAGAGGTCGAGAAACAATGACAAAAGCTGTGCAAGCGGCGGTTGGAGCGATTGTGCCGGGTCCTTTTGCATATGCAGAAGGATGGGATGACTCCAGCGGAAGCTATGTTGGCCTTTCTATCGAGGGTGCGTCTTTAACAGTCGTGAGCATTGATCAGCATTCTGTCATTGTGAGACCTGAGGTAGCCGAAGCACATCGCCAGCAGCCACAACCTTCTGACCCTGACATAGTTGATCCAAAACCCGGAACCCTACCGGATGACTCAGGGCAACCCAGACCACCTGGACTTGTAGACACACCGAACGCTCCGAAAAACGACCGCGACCCAACGCGGTTTGTGGGAACCGTGATGTTATCTGCCGAACGACCCGCCCGCGACATGCATCAAATCGTCGAAGCAATTGTTGAACAGCTTACAACTCTCCAAGGTGCTGAGGTATCATTGAAGCTAGAGATTGACGCTGAAGTTGAATCCGGGCTGGATCGCTCAAAGGTTCGAACGCTCTTGGAAAACGCGAATACAATTGGTTTTATTGACAAAAAGGTCGAGTGAGCACCTCCTGTTTTCTATACTACTAAGAGGCTTGAGACTCAAACCCGGTACTCATTGCCAAAGCGGATCGGTCTACACGCCAGTTTCACGCCTTCCGGCTTCATTCGTCTTGTAGCATCGAGCCCGCTTTGGGGCGGAGAAGTACAGACAATACTCGGCGGTGAATACGATCTAGATCGTAATCGGTTAGTTCTAAACCCTCAGTCATCCGCGCTTTGAATGATTGAAAGTCTCCGCGGGTAATCTCGTCACGGTTTTTGTCTTCTCCGGCAAGTAGCTGCGCGAGTTTTTCCTTTCGGAAGTCCAGCAGAAAACGGGAAAACCGAGCGTTCAATTCGGAGTATTGAGGGGACTCCTCGATAGGCGATTTGTTTTTCATCAATTCGGTATCCGATAGCCATGGAACTGCCCGAACGGTTATGCTGGGCAAGTACAACATTCTGGTCAGCTTTTGCGTGTGACGCGTATGAGACGATTTGGTTCCATGGCCACAGTCTTGAGATTTTCTGGTCTTGGTCAATAGCGCGAACGTTATCGATGGTCGCCCAACGCAGCACAATCTCAAAACTCCACAGGAATCTTTTTTATTTTATTTCAAGTCCTTAAGAATCTGTGGGCATTAAAGACCGTTCAAATGGGCGCAAAAACCAACCTTATGGGCTATTTATGCCCACCCACACAGGAACACGCTGAAATTCACGACATCAGCCACATTTTGAATGACCGCAGCTGCGGCAGGTCATGCAGCCCTCGATCATCACCATATCGTACTGGCCGCAGGATGGGCAGGCTTTGCCACGTGGTGCGTCCATGTTGACGACCTGCGCTTGGGGGTCGGATTTGAGCGCCATGCCCTCGCCCTCAAGAAAGCCAATATTGATCATGTGCTGTTCGATCACGCCACCAATTGCGGCCAAGATCGACGGGATATACTTGCCCTGAACCCAAGCACCACCGCGCGGGTCAAACACGGCCTTCAGTTCTTCGACCACAAAAGACACATCCCCACCCCGGCGGAACACGGCCGAGATCATGCGGGTCAGCGCCAGCGTCCAGGCGTAATGCTCCATATTCTTCGAGTTGATGAACACTTCGAACGGACGGCGACGGCCACCAATGACAATGTCATTGATCGTCAAGTAGATCGCGTGTTCGCTGTCGGGCCACTTCAGTTTGTAGGTCGACCCTTCCAGAGATTGTGGGCGATCCAGCGGCTCCGACATGTAGATCACGTCGCCACCGTCAATTTCATGCGGTGCGCTTGCACTTTCACCCGGCGCTTTGTCTTCGCTTTCTGACACGGTCAGGACGGACCCCGTCACATCGTTCGGACGATAGGTCGTGCACCCTTTGCACCCCTGATCCCAGGCCTGCATGTAGACATCTCTGAAAGCGTCAAAGCTGATGTCTTCGGGGCAGTTGATCGTCTTCGAGATCGAGCTGTCGATCCATTTCTGAGCCGCCGCTTGCATCTTAACGTGATCGGAGGGGGACAGCGTCTGCGCGTTGACGAAATAGTCTGGCAGTTCCTTGTCGCCAAATTTGTCGCGCCACATCTGCACGGCGTAGTCCACGACCTCTTCTTCAGTGCGCGAGCCATCCTTTTGCAGGACCTTCCGCGTATAGGCATAGGCAAAGACTGGTTCGATCCCTGACGACACATTCCCTGCATAGAGAGAAATCGTACCGGTCGGAGCAATCGAAGTCAGCAAAGCATTGCGGATGCCGTGTTCGCGGATCGCATCGCGCACGTCATCATCCATCTGCTGCATCGTGCCGCTTTCCAGGTATTTCTCGGCATCAAACAAGGGGAACGCCCCTTTTTCCTTCGCCAAGTCGACCGACGCCAGATACGCGGCGCGCGCAATCGCTTTCAACCAGAGCTCGGTCTGACGCGCGCCCTCGTCCGATCCATAGCGCAGACCCAGCATCAGCAGAGCATCCGCCAGTCCGGTCACGCCCAGCCCGATACGGCGCTTGGCCTGCGCCTCGGCGGCCTGTTCCGGCAGCGGGAACTTCGACGCGTCGACAACGTTGTCCATCATGCGGACGGCTGTCGCGACCAGCTCTTGCAGGGCAGCCTCATTCAGATGGGCCGCATCTTCGAACGGCTCTGCCACAAGACGGGCAAGGTTGATCGAACCCAGCAGGCACGCGCCATAAGGCGGCAAAGGCTGCTCGCCACACGGGTTTGTCGCCGCGATGGTTTCGGCATAGCTGAGGTTGTTGGCTTTGTTGATCCGGTCGATGAAAATCACACCCGGTTCGGCATAGTCATAGGTGGCCTGCATGATCTTGTTCCACAGATCACGCGCTTGAACTGTGTGGTAAACCTTGTCGTCGAACACCAGCTCCCACGGGCCATCGGCTTTGACAGCTTCCATAAAGGGATCGGTGACCAGCACAGACATGTTGAACATGCGCAGGCGTGCAGGGTCGGACTTAGCCGTGATGAACTGTTCGATATCCGGGTGGTCACAGCGCATGGTCGCCATCATCGCACCCCGGCGCGAACCTGCGGACATGATGGTGCGGCACATCGCGTCCCATACATCCATAAAGCTCAGAGGCCCGGATGCATCCGCCGCGACCCCATGCACATCCGCTCCGCGCGGGCGAATGGTCGAGAAATCATAGCCGATCCCCCCACCCTGCTGCATGGTCAGCGCGGCCTCTTTCAGCATATCGAAGATACCGCCCATGCTGTCCGGCACCGTGCCCATGACAAAGCAGTTAAACAGCGTCACACGTCGCGCAGTGCCTGCGCCAGCGGTGATACGGCCAGCAGGCAGGTATTTGAAATCTTCCAGCGCTTCGAAGAACTTCTGCTCCCAATGCGCCGGGTCTTTTTCGACCTGCGCAAGATCGCGAGCGATACGCCGCCAGCTGTCCTCAACCGTTTGGTCAATGGGAGTGCCATCGGCCTGTTTGAAACGATATTTCATGTTCCAGATCTGCTCGGCGATGGGGGCGGCAAAGCGGCTCATTGGTGATTCCCTGTTCTGAAAGAGGTATCCAGATTATCCCAGATCACACCTTAACCACAACACCTTGATGACAGGCTTTCTTGAGCTACAATGTATAGACGGTCTTGGGACGACTCTGTGGGAAAGCTGTGGATAAGTACATAAACCTCATAAAACTCTCCGTCGGATCGGAAAGCGTCGACACGCTGATGGAATGGCAGGATAGCCGCAAACCGCTTTATGAAGACGGCTTGCCGCGCCACGTCACCCGCATGTGGCCCAAGCGCGAGGCCGAGATTCTGAACGGCGGATCAATCTATTGGGTGATCAAGGGCGTCGTGCAATGTCGCCAAAAGATCCTGCGGCTGGACGAAGTGCGCGGCGAGGACGGTATCCGCCGCTGCGCCATCGTGCTGGACCCTGAGGTGCACCGCACACAGAACGCTCTGAAACGCCCGTTCCAAGGGTGGCGATACCTTAAACCCGAAGATACGCCTGCCGATCTTCCCGAAGGACGGGCCGAGGATGATTCTCTGCCCGACGATCTGAATCGCGCGTTGGCGGACATCGGCGTGCTGTAATCAGCTCAGCCGGTCAAGCAATTCGGAAAGAACCTCTTTTTCACCCACACCATAGCTGGCAACCCGACTACGCCACAGCGTGGCCTGTGATTGCAGGATCAGGCCGTCCGACAGGATTTTTAGGTGGTTTGCGCGCAATGTCTCACCTGTCGAGGTGATATCGGCAATCGCCTCGGCGGTTTCGTTCATCACAGTGCCTTCGGTTGCGCCCTGGCTGTCGACCAGAGTGTAATCTGCAACCCCAGCGTCCGTCAGAAACTCGCGCACCAATCGGTGGTATTTGGTCGCAATCCGCAACCGGTGCCCGTGGGTTTTGCGAAACGCTGCCGCCGCAGCATCGAGATCGTCCAGGGTTTCGACATCGACCCAACAGGCAGGGGTCGCAATGATCAGATCCGCTTTGCCGAAGCCCAACTCGGAGACTTCTTCAATCTGCTGTTCCCACCGTGGCAATTTTTCGTGCACCAGATCTGTTCCGGTGACACCCATATGAATGCGGCCAGCTGCCAGTTCGCGGGGGATTTCCCCGGCAGACAGCAGGATCAGCGAGACTCCGTCGATCCCTTCAACCTTACCGGCATATTCGCGGTCTGATCCGCTGCGCGACAATGTGATGCCGCGCTTTTCGAACCACGAAAAGGTCTTATCCATCAATCGGCCCTTCGAGGGCACGCCCAGTTTCAAGCTCATTGCGCGGCCTCCTCGATTTCCAGCATCAGGTCCGGGCGCAGTACGCCGCCAACAGCTGGAATTTCTGCCCCGTTGCCCAGTTGTCGCGTCAGCGCATCGTAACGCCCGCCGGTGGCAATCGGAGGCAAATCGGGGCGACCTTCGGCATAAAACCCAAAGACAAACCCGTCGTAATACTCCATCGACGTACGCCCATAGGCAGCCTCGAAATCCAACCGGCTCACGTCAACACCACGCGCCTGCAGGGCAGCAATTCTTGCCTCGAGCCTGTCCAGCGCCGGGGTGATCTGAGGCAGGTCAACGGCCACATCCCGCAACTGCTCCAAAGCAAAGGGCATGGTTTCCCGAACGGTCAGCAGAGATTCCAGGCCTGCAAGCTCGTTGTCCGAAATTGGCGGCGTCTCACGATCTTCGCGCAACGCGTCGATGCGGGCCTCAATCTCGGCAGCGCGGCGTTTTCCGATCATAGGAACGTCAAACCCCATCGGGTCTGCAGCCTCCAAAAGCATTGTGCGGTGATCCGGCTCGGGCTTTCGTCCGGCGAACCGGTCCAGCAAGACGCGGAACCGACGTGGACGCCACAGGTGGCGCATCAGCGCGGCCTTGCGCCGATCCGTAGTGCGCAGCCCCTGAACAGCCGCCGTCAGGACGCCGATGTCACCGGTTGCCGCGCGCAGGGGCAGCCCCCGCAATTGCAGGGCAAACAGGGAAAACACCTCTGCATCGGCCCCGGCGGGATCATTGCGATCGAAAACTTCATATCCGACCTGAATGTATTCGTTGGATCGATCCGGGTCATGCTCTTGCCGACGAAACACTTCACCTGAATAGGTATAGCGCGCGGGTTCAGCCCCTTCGGTCATGTGCATCTGCACCACCGGAAGGGTGAAATCCGGGCGCAGCATCTGTTCGCCACGCAACGCATCCGAAGTCACGTAAGCACGCGCGCGGATGTCTTCGCCATAAAGGTCCAGCAACGTTTCAGCCGGTTGCAGCAGGGGCGTATCCACAACCTGCGCCCCGGCGGCTTCGAACCGGACACGCATCATCGCGGCGCGGGCCTGTATCTGGGAACGATTGGGCATCGGTCAGTCCTGACTGTCCAGAATCTCGCGCACTTTGGCGACCAGATCACCACGTGACACTTCGAACTGGCTGGGGCGTTCTTTCCATTCCTCGAGCGTGGCGCTTTCGGCAATCTTCGCGCCCAGGATCAGATCCTTGATCTGCACGATCCCATTGGCTTTCTCGTCACCGCCCTCGATCACTGCAATCGGAGAGTTCCGTTTATCCGCATATTTCAGCTGATTACCGAAGTTCTTGGGGTTGCCCAAATAGACCTCGGCCCGAATACCGGCATTGCGCAGTTCCGCCACCATCGCCTGATAGTCGGCCATCCGGTCGCGATCCATAACGGTCACGACTACAGGACCCGTGGCTTGCGCGGCTATCCTGCCTTTTTCGCGCAGGGCAGCCAGCAGACGGTCGACACCGATGGAGACGCCGGTCGCCGGAACTTCCTGCCCGGTGAAGCGTTTGACCAGATCGTCATAGCGACCACCACCCGAGACCGATCCGAATTGCCGCTTGCGGCCTTTCTCATCGAAAATCTCAAAGGTCAGCTCGGCCTCATATACCGGCCCGGTATAATAACCCAGGCCGCGCACGACCGAAGGGTCAATCTCGATCCGGTCCGCGCCGTACCCGCCCGCATCCAACAGGGTTCCGATCTGTTCCAACTCGGCGATCCCATCCGCACCGATCTTGCTGTCGCCTACGGCGGCGCGCAGGTTGGCCAATGTTCCGGCGGTTTCGGCGGCCTTGGAGGTCAGAAACGCGATCACCGGCTCAGCCTGATCCTCGCTGAGGCCAACGCCGTCGATAAAAGCGCCAGAGGCGTCCAGACGGCCTTTGGTCAGCAGCTCTCGCACGCCCTGCTCGCCAACTTTGTCGAACTTGTCGATGGTGCGCAGAACGTTGTCGCGGGCAGCGACGTCTTCGCCAAGCCCCATGGCCTCAAGCACGCCATTCAGAACCTTGCGGTTGTTGACCCGCACCAGATAGTCGCCGCGCGGAATGCCCACGGTCTCCAACGTATCAGACAGCATCGCGCAAATCTCGGCGTCTGCGGCCATCGAGGCCGTACCCACCGTATCCGCATCGCATTGATAAAACTGACGATACCGCCCCGGCCCCGGCTTTTCGTTCCGCCAGACCGGCCCCATCGCATAGCGGCGATAAGGCGTTGGCAGATCGTTGCGGTGCTGCGCATAGACGCGGGCCAACGGCGCGGTCAGATCATAACGCAAGGCCATCCAGTCGCCCTTGTCATTCTCGTCGACTTCCTGCCACGCAAAGACGCCTTCATTCGGGCGATCTACGTCGGGCAGGAATTTGCCCAGCGCCTCGACAGTCTCAACCGCACTGCTTTCCAGGGCGTCAAAACCGTAGCGATGATAGACATCCGCAATAGCCCGCAGCATCTCGGTGCGCTGCGTGACTTCCTGGCCGAAATAGTCGCGGAACCCTTTTGGCGTAATTGCCTTGGGGCGGGGCTGTTTCTTGGGCTTGGCCATGTGGGGCGTCCTTGGGAGTTTCCTTGTTCCGCGCGCGGTCTATCCCATGGCCTGCATCGGGGCAAGGCGCGCTTTCGCTGGCCATGCGCTGTCCGGGTCGCTATGACCGGCCTAAGACACAGGAGTCCCCCATGCAGCATCTGGAAGAGCAGATCGCCCATCTTGCCCGTACGGTCGAAGACCTCAACTCGGTCGTCACCCGCCAACAGGACGAGATTGATCGTTTGACACGCCGTGTCGAAATGCTGATGCGCCGCGAAGGTGAACGGTCGCAGGAAGGCTCGGGCGGGATCGTTCTGGGCGACGAACGCCCGCCGCATTATTGAGGTTTGACTGATGGCGAAAGATGTGAACGGTGACCTCTGCGTCTGGATTTCCACAACAGTAAACAACATCAACGCAATTCAAGCGGTTCTCCGAAAGGAGTACGGAGACTGGCGTTTAAAGCAAACTCCGGAATTGGTTGAGTGGTCAAAGAGGATGGTGCGCGAGTCGGATCTCGGCTGGAAGCGTGGGGAAATTCTGACCAAAGAACAGGTTGGCGATATCTGGTATTACAATACACATCCAGAATATGAAGTACCGCCGTTTTTTTCCGGGGGTGGATATCCTTTGGTTTCCGAATCCGCCAAAGCTGTTCTGGAACAGTATGATCTTGGGGAGACCGTCTTTCACGCCTTAACTTTGATGGATTCAGCTGAAACGCGCCTTTCAACGCCCGAACCGTATTATTTGTTGAATGTGGGCAACATGCGGTCGATGGGTAACTACGAGGCGCTTGGGCCGGAGGGTGGGGTAAACACACCTCTTGTCAGTATCGCGAATGGTGCTGTCTATCTGCCAAGCCACCACCACGAAGACGAACTCGTCGTTGTTCCGGGCGCCTTGGATGGCCCAGATATCTGGCTGGACCCCATAGTCCCGTCTCTGTTGTTTCTATCCGATCGTCTTGTCACCGGCCTCAAGGAGGCTGGGATGGACAAGGGCTGGGGGCTTGTGCGCTGCGCTGTGGGCACGCTCTAACGTGCCTAAAACGAACGTGGGTCACAAACCCAGCGACGTTTTCACCGCCGTGTCGACCACGCCGCCCAAAAGGGCATCCTTATCCGCGGCGCATCCTTCCGACAGCGCCGCTATGAAGGCTTCGCGCAATTGGGCCTTTTCCTCATCTGTGGCCGCATGTTCTTCGATATTGATCTGGCGATTATGAAGAGATAGCGCCGTCATTTTTGCGACTACAGTCACAACAAATTCTTCGTCACCATCCGCCTCTTCAGCAATTGAGGCGCAGGTATAGTGCATCACAGGCAATGCGTCCTGCACCATCTGTTCAGCAGCCTCATCGGCAGATACCACGCACGGAGCCGCTAGAATTGCGGCGCAAACTGACATTCCAAGTTTGTTAAGCTGCATCACCATCACTTCCAGTTATGTCCAATAATGGCTCCGGCCACGCCACCAATCGCCGCGCCTTTTCCGTCACCGACAATCGCACCAACGCCCGCGCCGATCAGCGCGCCTTCGATGGTTTTCTTTTTCTTCTTGTCGTCTGCCATCGCGACCGAGGCTGCAACCAAAGCCAGCGATGCCGTCGCTCCAAACAAAACTCTTCTGAAATTGAGACCTGCAATTGTCATATCAACACCCTCCTGCGGCATGACCCAAAGACATCTCTGTCGGGTCAGCCTAGCGGGGTGCTAACTGTCTGGCAACAAAGAGAGGTCAGATCTCTTCGACGGACAGAATACCTTCCAGCGATTTTATCGCGCCTTTGATCTGCGGGTTGATCGGAAACTCAGCGCCGAGGTCCATTTCGACATCACCTGGCAGGCTTGGGTCCAGTAACAACAATTGGATCGGACCGCGCGCCGCGCCTTTGGCGGCAGTTGCGGCATCCTCAAGGACCTTTGCTACGGTTGGCACCGCTTGCGCTGCGTCAACAAAGATACGCAGGCCCGTCGCCCCGGCTTCTGCCACAACGGAATCCGCCGGGCCTACCGAGCGCCCCAGCAGCTTGAGTTGGTCAGCTTCCATCGTCGCCTCGACGGTCAGCACCACCTGTGCTCCGGTTTCCAGATACTCGCGTGACTTTTCGAGCGTTTCTGAAAACAGCGTTACTTCATATGCACCTGTCGGGTCGGACAACTGGGCAAAGGCGAACCGGTTGCCGCGTGCGGACTTTCGCTCTTGCCGTCCGGCAACAACTCCGGCCATTTTAGCGATCAAAGGGCCCGAACGCGCCTTTTCGGTCACTTCGTCCAACGTCAGAACCTGCTTACGCCTTAACGCGGGCATGTAGTCATCCAACGGGTGGCCTGACAAATAGAAACCAATAGCCTTAAATTCTTCGCTCAAACGTTCCGCCGGCAGCCAGTCTGGCGAAGGCGACAGGCGCGGTTCGGGCAGATCGTCTCCGGCTTCACCAAACAACGACACCTGGTTCGAGTTCTTCTGGTCATGGATTGCCGCCGAATATTGCACCAACGGATCGAGACTTTCGAACACGCGACGGCGGTTTTTGTCGAGCTGATCGAAGGCCCCTGCCCGCGCCATCATCTCCAGCGGGCGCTTGCCGACCCTCTTCAGATCAACCTTGCGGGCAAAGTCGAACAGGTTCACGAACGGCTTGCTTTCGCGCCCCGCGACCACAAGGTTCATCGCCTCGACGCCCACGTTCTTTAGTGCCCCCAATGCATAGACAAGATGGCCGTCGACCACATCGAAAGTCGACAGCGAGCGGTTTACGCAAGGCGGCACATAAGGCAATTCCAGCCCTTTGCGCACCTCCTCGAAGTATACAGCCAGCTTGTCGGTCAGGTGGATATCGCAATTCATGACACCGGCCATAAACTCGACCGGGTGGTTCGCCTTCAGCCAGCCTGTCTGGTAACTGACCACGGCATAGGCGGCTGCGTGGGATTTGTTGAAGCCGTAGTTGGCGAATTTTTCCAGCAAGTCGAAGACTTCGCTGGCCTTCTTGGCATCGACTCCATTCTCGCCCGCACCCTTTTCGAATTTCGGGCGCTCGGCATCCATCGCTTCTTTAATTTTCTTACCCATCGCGCGGCGCAGCAGGTCGGCACCACCAAGGCTGTACCCAGCCATAACCTGCGCGATCTGCATCACCTGTTCCTGATAGACGATGATGCCCTGGGTTTCCTCAAGGATATGGTCGATCAAGGGGTGTACGGATTCAATCTTGCGAAGCCCGTTCTTCACCTCGCAATAGGTCGGGATGTTCTCCATCGGACCGGGACGATAGAGCGCCACTAGGGCAACAATATCTTCGATACAGGTCGGCTTCATGCGCTTGAGCGCATCCATCATGCCCGAGGATTCCACCTGAAACACCGCTACCGTCTTGGCCGCGGAATAGAGTTTGTACGTTGCCTCATCATCCAGAGGGATGGCGTTGATCTGGTTCTCGGCCCCGTCGGCAGGCTCATAAAGCTCGGTTCCGTCGGCGGCGACGTGCAATGGACGGTTGGATTTGAAGATCAGATCCATCGCATTCTGGATCACAGTTAGCGTCTTCAGACCAAGAAAGTCGAACTTTACCAGCCCGGCCTGTTCCACCCATTTCATGTTGAACTGAGTGGCCGGCATGTCGGATCGCGGGTCCTGATACAGCGGCACAAGCGCGTCCAATGGACGATCCCCGATCACCACGCCTGCCGCGTGGGTCGAAGCGTTTCGCAGCAACCCCTCGACCTGCTGACCGTAAGTCAGCAGGCGGTCCACAACCTCCTCGTTACGCGCCTCTTCCCGTAGCCGGGGTTCGTCCTTCAACGCCTTTTCGATGGAAACGGGTTTGACGCCTTCCACCGGGATCATCTTGGACAGGCGATCCACCTGCCCGTATGGCATCTGCAGCACGCGACCAATATCCCGCACCGCAGCTTTCGACAGTAACGCGCCAAAGGTGATGATCTGCCCCACCTTGTCGCGACCGTATTTCTGCTGCACGTAACGGATCACCTCTTCCCGGCGATCCATGCAGAAGTCGATATCGAAGTCCGGCATCGAAACCCGTTCCGGGTTCAGGAACCGTTCGAAAAGCAGCGAATAGCGCAGCGGATCAAGGTCAGTAATCGTTAGCGCATAGGCCACCAGAGACCCCGCGCCCGAGCCACGACCTGGCCCCACCGGGATATCCTGATCCTTGGACCACTGAATAAAATCGGCAACAATCAGGAAGTAACCGGGGAATCCCATGCCTTCGATGATATCGAGTTCGAAGTCCAAGCGTTCCTGATATTCCTGTGGCGTTACCGCGTGCGGGATCACTGCCAGACGTTTTTGCAAACCATCATTCGCAATACGACGCAGTTCGGCAACCTCGTCATCAGCGAATTTCGGCAGGATCGGATCGCGGCGATAGGCCATGAACGCACAGCGTTTGGCAATCTCGACCGTATTCTCAATGGCCTCGGGCAAGTCGGCGAACAAGGTCGCCATCTCCTGCTGCGACTTGAAATAGTGCTGCGCGGTCAGGCGGCGGCGGCCTTCTTGCTGATCGACATAGGCCCCCTCCGAGATGCAAATCAGCGCATCGTGCGCTTCGTACATATCTGTGGTCGGGAAATAGACGTCATTGGTGGCGACTAGAGGAAGGTTTTTGGCATAGGCCATTTCCACATGGCCACGCTCGGTCAGACGTTCTGCCTCTGGCTGACCACCCTCACCCGGATGACGCTGGAGTTCGATATAGAGGCGATCGGGGAACATCGCTGACAACCGGTCCACCAAGGCCTCAGCTGCGGGGCGTTGACCCTGCTGCAACAACATCCCAACCGGTCCATCCGGCCCACCGGACAGGCAGATCAACCCGTCAGATCGTTCCGCAAGCTCTTCCAGAGTCACCTGCGGCAACTGCCCACCCTTGTCGACGTAAAGACACGAGCTGAGCTTCATCAGGTTCTCATACCCGACCTCGGACTGGGCAAGCAAAACCACCGGTGCGGGTGTTTTGGGCTTTTCGCCCGGTTGCGCCTGCACATAGGTCAGATCAACCTGACAACCCATGATCGGCTGCACACCGGCCCCGCTGGCGGTGACCGAAAATTCCAAAGCCGAGAACATGCTGTTGGTGTCCGTCACAGCGACGGCGGGCATCTCCATCTTCTCGCACAGACCCGGCAGCTTTTTCAGCCGCACGGCGCCTTCCAGAAGGGAATATTCGGTGTGAACACGAAGGTGAATGAATCGAGGAGTACTGCTCATGACCGCCACGCTATCCCAGCCGCGCGCCCAGCAAAAGCAGGAACCTTGGCTTTGGATTGCCAAAAAGATGGGCTTTGATTATTCGGCTTTTCCAGAAGGTGCTTCGGAGCCCGGCAGTAGCCAAAGACAAAAAACGCTTTAGTTTCAATCCAGTGATCTCTAAACGAAGATAACAATCATGCAGCGTCGGTGCTCAATGGTGTATCACATAGGTAGTTTTTCTTGCCAGACAACCTGCGCTGTTTCTAACATCAGATGGCAAGCTATCCGCCCGCTACTCTTTCTACGTCGCATCGAAGGGGGGCACGCAAGGGCGCAACCGGGTAAGGCGACGGGTTTCTCGAATGAATATCACGTTTCTTCTGAACGGAGAGACAGTGGAACTGGCGGATGTCGATCCGACAGCGACCCTGCTGGATTGGCTGCGTGAGGATCGCGGCCTGACCGGCACCAAGGAAGGCTGCAACGAAGGCGATTGCGGGGCATGCACTGTCATGGTGACGGATGAAAGTGGCCACAAGGCGCTGAATTCCTGCATCCTGTTTCTGCCTCAACTGCACGGAAAAGCGGTTCGCACGGTCGAAGGTGCCAGTGGCCCCAACGGCGAGGCGCACCCAGCCCAGCAGGCGATGGTTGATCTGCACGGCTCGCAATGTGGCTTCTGCACCCCCGGTTTCGTTATGTCGATGGTGGCAAGTCATGCAAATGGCGCGACGGATCACGACACCCAGCTTGCTGGCAACCTGTGCCGATGCACCGGCTACGCGCCGATCATTCGCGCCGCCAAGGCTGCCGAAGAAGTTCCCGTGCCGGTTTGGGTGAAAGACAAGCCAGTCGCGACGCGGGTCACATCGCAGATGTTGCCGGATTCATCGGATGAATTGGCCAAAATCTATGCGGAACACCCGGACGCCACTCTGGTCGCCGGCGCGACGGACGTCGGGCTTTGGGTGACCAAGCAACTGCGAGACCTCGACCCAGTGATTTTTCTGAACCGCTGCGATGATCTGAAAGAGATCACGCTCACAGATGACGAGGTTCGGTTCGGCGCGATGGTCGATATGAACCGGATGGGCGAAGCACTGGCGGACCTGCACCCGTCTTACGCCGAGATGATCCGCCGTTACGCCAGCGTTCAGGTGCGGCACGCGGCCACCGTGGGCGGAAATATCGCAAACGGCTCGCCCATCGGAGACAACCCGCCTGCACTGATCGCCCTGGGCGCAACGCTACATCTGCGCAAGGGCGACGAACGTCGCTCGGTCGCATTGGAGGATTTCTTTATCGACTACGGCAAACAAGACCGGACACCTGGCGAGTTTGTCGAATCCGTGAGCTTTCCGCGTCAGGCGGATCGTTTGAGGGCCTACAAACTCAGCAAACGGTTCGATCAGGATATCTCAGCCGTGTGTGGGTGTTTCAACATCACCGTATCGGACGGAATGGTTGCTGATGCGCGTATTGCCTTTGGTGGTATGGCCGGCACTCCAAAACGGGCTTCAAATGTCGAAGCCGCGCTGGTTGGCAAGCCATGGACGCATGAGACTGTTCGGTCCGCTATTCCGGCCTTCGATAGTGATTTCACCCCGATGACGGACATGCGCGCCTCGGCCAACTATCGGCTGCAGACCGCCAAAGCGATGCTCGAACGGTACTTCCTTGAGGATCAGGGCGAAGTGACAAATGTATTGGAGGTGTCCGCATGAGCGTGACCAAACCCCTCCCCCATGACGCGGCGCCACTACATGTCGCGGGAACCGCACGGTATGTGGATGACATTCCGACGCCTAAAGGGTCGTTGCATCTGGCCTTTGGAATTAGCCCGATAGCCAAGGGTAAGATAACCACGATGGACCTGTCGGCGGTGAAAGCAGCCGAAGGTGTCGTCATGGTTATGACAGCCGACGATCTGCCGTTTGCCAATGACGTCTCACCGTCGATCCATGATGAACCTCTGCTGTCTGATGGTAAGGTTCACTATATCGGGCAACCCGTTTTCCTCGTTATCGCGACCAGCCACCTTGCCGCGCGGAAAGCGGCGCGTTTGGGCCAGATCGATTATGCCGAAGAGACCCCGATCCTGACGGTTGAAGAGGCGCTTGCCGCGGACAGCCGGTTCGAGGACGGCCCGCGCATCTACGCCAAGGGCGATGCGGATGCGGCCATTGCGGGTTCGGCGCATGTGATCGAAGGTGGATTCGAGCTTGGCGGTCAGGAGCATTTCTATCTGGAAGGTCAGGCTGCACTGGCCGTGCCCAATGAGGGCGCGGATATGTTGGTGCATAGCTCGACCCAACACCCGACCGAGATTCAGCACAAAGTAGCGGACGCTCTGGGTGTTCCGATGCACGCGGTTCGCGTTGAAACGCGCCGTATGGGCGGCGGCTTTGGCGGCAAGGAAAGTCAGGGCAACGCTTTGGCTGTTTCCTGCGCTATCGCGGCACGTGCAACCGGCAAAGCCTGCAAGATGCGCTATGACCGCGATGATGACATGATCATAACCGGCAAGCGCCACGCGTTCCGGATTGCATATAAGGCCGGTTTTGATGAGAACGGCCACATCCAAGGCGTTTCCTTCCTGCATCATGCGATTTGTGGTTGGGCGCAGGATCTGTCCTTGCCGGTCGCGGACCGTGCGATGTTGCATTCGGACAATGCCTATCTGTTGCCGAATGCCCGGATCGAAAGCCACCGGCTGAAGACTAACACTCAATCCGCTACCGCCTATCGCGGGTTCGGCGGACCTCAGGGTATGGTCGGGATCGAACGCGTGATGGATCACGCCGCGTATGAACTGGGCATGGACCCGGTCGAGTTGCGTCGCCGGAACTATTATGAGGCAGCGCATGTTGTTGCGGATCCCGTGGTCGCTGAAAAGCCGCTGGGCCATCCTGACCCGCACGAAGACCTGACCAGCCGAGGTGCAGTGGAAATGGGCGACGCGCCAGTGCGTCCGTTGCCCGCAGGCGGCAATACCACGCCGTACGGGATGGAGGTCAGCGATTTCGAATTGCACGGCATGACCGCCAAGTTGCTACAATCCAGCGACTACACCGCACGCAAGGCTGCCATTGAGAAGTGGAACGCCGAGAACAGCGTGATCAAGAAAGGCATCGGCTTTTCTCCGGTTAAGTTCGGCATTTCGTTTACGTTGACCCACCTGAACCAGGCGGGCGCGTTGGTGCATGTGTATCAGGACGGCTCGGTCCACCTGAACCACGGCGGCACCGAGATGGGGCAAGGTCTTTTCCAAAAGGTCGCGCAAGTGGCCGCGTCCCGCTTTGGTATTCCGTTGGAGATGGTGAAAATCACCGCGACCGATACAGCCAAAGTGCCTAACACATCTGCCACGGCCGCGTCCTCGGGCAGTGACCTGAACGGCATGGCGGTCAAAGCGGCCTGCGACACGATCCGCGACCGGATGGCCGACTATCTGGCGCATCGACATCAGGCCGATCCCTCGACAGTGACGTTTTCGGATGGCTACGTCTCAGTTGGCGAAGAGCGCTATACATTCTCAGAAGCCGCTGCGCTGGTTTATCAGGGCCGGGTCAGCCTGTCTGCGACCGGGTTCTATAAGACACCCAAGATCGAATGGGACCGGATCAAAGGCCGGGGGCGTCCGTTCTTTTATTTCGCCTACGGCGCATCGATCACCGAAGTCGCGATCGATACACTGACCGGCGAGAACCGCATTTTGCGGACGGATATCCTGCATGATGCAGGCGCGTCGCTGAACCCGGCGCTGGATATTGGGCAGGTCGAAGGCGCATACGTACAGGGTGCCGGTTGGCTAACAACCGAAGAGCTGATTTGGGATGGCAAAGGGAACCTGCGCACGCATGCGCCGTCGACCTACAAGATCCCCGCTTGCTCGGACCGGCCTGACGTTTTCAATGTCGCGCTCTGGAGCGGTGAAAACCGCGAGGACACGATCTATCGTTCAAAAGCGGTCGGAGAGCCGCCGTTCATGCTGGGTATTTCCGCGTGGCTTGCCCTGTCGAATGCGGTGGCGGCGTGCGGTGACAACTACCCGGCACTGGATGCACCCGCCACGGCTGAAGAAGTCTGGAAGGGTGTCCAGCGGGTAAAGGGAGAGACCTGATGGGATTTGATCGAGAGGCTTTGAGGGAGGCGGTCAAAACCCACGGCAAGGTGACCCGGGTGGTTATCGCCGGGATCAAGGGGTCATCCCCCCGTGAAGTTGGCGCTGCAATGCTGGTTTGGGAGGACGGGCAGTCGGGCACAATCGGCGGCGGCACGTTGGAGTATCAGGCGTCTGAAGCAGCCCGATCCCAAGCAGCGCCCATGCGCCAAACGCACCACGCGCTCGGCCCGGATATGGGCCAGTGTTGTGGCGGTGCAGTAACTCTGCTGAGTGAAATCTATGACCTTGAGGCCGTCGACCGGCTGGATGATGCAGTCATTGCGCGCTCGGCTTCGGGCGGTGAGATGCCGCTTTCGGTCAAGCGACTGTTGTCGCAGGCCCGTGGTCAGGGCGTCGCGCCCGAACCGCAGCTGATTGACGACTGGATGGTCGAGCCCGTTCACGAACCCGCGCGCAATCTGTGGATATGGGGTGCTGGTCACGTTGGCCGGGCTCTGGTCGATGTCCTGTCACCGCTGCCCGATCTGTCGATCACCTGGGTCGATACCGGGCCTGAGCGTTTTCCCCAAGCGGTGCCCGCAGGCGTAACCGTCGTTCCAGCAACGAAACCGGCTGAACTGGTACGCCATGCGCCGCGCGATGCTGAACACCTTGTGCTGACTTATTCACACAATCTGGACCTGGAACTGTGCAACAGGTTGCTTTTGCACGATTTCCGCTTTGCGGGCCTGATTGGCTCGGCTACGAAATGGGCGCGGTTCCGATCCCGGCTGGCCGCTTTGGGACATGCGCCCGAGCGGATTGGCCGGATTACCTGCCCAATCGGAGATCCAGCCTTGGGCAAACACCCGCAGATGATCGCAGTTGGTGTCGCGGCGCAGATCCTGCGCCCTGCCCGGCAAAACGAAATAAAGAAGGACCTGAGCGCGTGACCACTCCACTTCTAAGCTTACAAGGGCTGACTAAAGCCTATCCCGGCGTCGTGGCCAATGATCAGGTGTCCTTTGACATCGGTGAGGGTGAGGTACACGCCTTGCTTGGCGAAAACGGCGCCGGCAAATCCACGTTGGTCAAAATGATCTACGGTTTGGTAAAGCCCGACAGCGGCACCATGCTGCTGCGCGGACAAGCCTTCGCGCCACCCGAACCCCGTGCCGCACGGGCGGACGGGATCGCGATGGTGTTCCAGCACTTCTCGTTGTTCGACGCATTGAACGTGGCCGAAAACATCGCCTTGGGGATGGAAAACCCGCCAGCCATGGGCGATCTGGCTGCGCGTATTCGCGAAGTTTCGGAAACTTACGGTCTGCCACTGGATCCTTATCGCACTGTCGGTGATCTGTCCGCGGGTGAGCGTCAGCGGGTCGAAATCATCCGTTGTCTGCTGCAGGACCCCAAGCTTCTGATCATGGACGAGCCGACATCGGTTCTGACACCCCAGGAAGTCGATATTCTGTTTGAAACGCTGAACAAATTACGGTCCGAGGGTACCTCGATCCTGTATATCTCGCACAAGTTGGAGGAAATCCGCACGCTGTGCGACCACGCCACGATCCTGCGTTTGGGTAAAAATGTCGGCGAATGCATTCCCGCTGAGACCTCAGCGCGCGACATGGCCGAGATGATGGTGGGTTCGACCCTGCAAACGCCCGAGCGTTCGGGGCGTGAGTTCGGTGAGGTCGCCCTGGATGTCAGCGGTTTGTCAGTTTCATCACCATCTGAATTCGGTACTGCGTTGAAGAATGTCCACATGACCGTCCGCAAGGGCGAGGTTCTGGGCGTTGGCGGTGTCGCTGGCAACGGACAGGACGAATTGCTGGGCGTTCTGTCAGGTGAAATCATCACAGCGCCCGACGCGATTAAGTTCAACGGCCAGCCAATCGGCAAGCTGGGACCGACCGCACGTCGCAAGCTGGGTGTTCTGACCGCTCCGGAAGAGCGGTTGGGACATGCGGCCGCCCCTGACATGAGCCTGACCGAAAACGCGTTGCTGACTGGTTCGGTCCGGGAAGGACTTGAGAACAACGGGTTTCTCAAATGGGCAGAAACCAAGAGCTTTGCGGAAAAGATCATTAGTGCTTTTGACGTCCGAACGCCCGGACCTGAAAACGCTGCGCGATCCTTGTCAGGCGGTAACCTGCAGAAATTCGTCATAGGACGCGAGGTCCTGCAAAACCCTGACGTGCTTGTTGTGAACCAACCAACATGGGGCGTGGATGCAGCCGCCGCGGCGTCCATTCGCCAAGCCATTCTGGATTTGGCGGCAAAAGGCACAGCGGTCATCTGCATATCTCAGGATCTGGATGAGCTGATGGAAATCTCGGACAGCTTTGCGGCGCTCAATGAAGGTCGGCTTAGCGCTCCGCGCACGACCACAGGTCTGACGGTCGACGAAATTGGCCTGATGATGGGCGGCGCGCATGGCATGGAGGTGGCCCATGTCTAAGACATATCAAAAAAGAAGTGAAAACAGGGGGATGAGCGGATGATTGTGTTGGAGAAACGGCCGCAGCCGTCCAAAGCGTGGTCTTACGCGACCCCTTTGGTGGCCGTGTTGGCAACCATGGTTTTCGGCGGCATCCTGTTCGCCATTCTGGGCAAGAACCCGATCCAAGCCATTGGCACCATCTTTTGGGAGCCTTTGTTCGGTGAATTCTCGTTCTACTATCGCCCGCAATTGCTGGTGAAAGGTGCTCCGCTAGTTCTGATCGCAATTGGTCTGTCTTTGGGTTTCCGTGCCGGCATTTGGAATATCGGAGCCGAAGGCCAATACATCATGGGCGCTATCTTTGGCGCAGGTACAGGTCTGGCCTTTTATCCGCTGGATGCCTGGTATGTCTTCCCGATCATGGTGATCGCCGGTGCATTTGGCGGTTGGATATGGGCAATGATTCCGGCCTTCCTGAAGGTGCGCTTTGGTACCAATGAAATCCTTGTCTCACTGATGCTGGTCTATGTGGCCGAGCAGTTTCTGGCCTCTGTTTCGCTGGGGTTGCTGAAAAACCCGGAGGGCCACGGTTTTCCCGGTTCACGCAATTTACAAGCTTACGACAGCGCACATAACGCCGAGCTGATCGCGGGATCGGGTATGCACTTGGGTGTTGTTGCGGCCTTTATTGCGGTAATCTTCGCCTATGTTCTGCTGAACCGACACATGCTGGGTTTTCACATTCGACTGACCGGAGAAGCACCCCGCGCGGCAAAGTTCGCCGGTGTGAACCCCGCACGGTTGATCCTGTTTTGCCTCGGTATGGCTGGTGCTTTGGCCGGATTGGCGGGCATGTTCGAAGTGTCCGGTCCCGCCGGCGTGGTCAGCATCGATTTCAATGTAGGATATGGTTTTACCGCGATCATCGTGGCCTTCTTGGGACGCTTGCATCCGCTGGGCATCTTGCTGGCCGGTGGCCTGATGGCACTGACCTATATCGGCGGCGAGATCGCTCAGTCTCAACTGGGCCTGCCTGCGGCCGCTATTCAGGTGTTTCAGGGAATGTTGCTGTTCTTCCTGCTCGCCTTCGACCTTTTGACCAACTACCGCATCCGTGCGGCCCGTAGCGAGGTAGCCTGAATCATGGACCTTTCAGCAATCAACCCAGTCCTTCTGGTGGCATCATTAATGGTCGCTGCAACCCCCTTGCTACTGGCCGCGATCGGAGAGCTGGTCGTCGAGAAAGCCGGTGTTCTTAACCTTGGCGTCGAAGGCATGATGATCGTCGGCGCAATCAGCGGATTTGCGATCTCGGTCGAGACAGGCTCACCCTGGCTGGGCTTCATTGCGGCTGCCATTGGTGGCGCGGTGCTGTCGCTGCTGTTTGTCCTCCTGACACAGGTCGCGCTTGCCAATCAGGTCGCCAGTGGCCTTGCCCTGACGCTGTTCGGCCTCGGTTTCAGCGCTCTGCTTGGGCAAAGTTATGTGGGTATCAAGCCGCCCAGCATGGGGGACATTCACATCCCTCTGATCAGCGACATACCGGTGATCGGCCCAATCCTGTTCCAGCATGACCCGATCCTGTATGTCGGTATTGCTCTGACCGCAGCCGTCTGGGCCACGTTGAAATACACTCGTGTCGGTCTGATCCTGCGCGCAGTGGGTGAAAACCACGACGCCGCACACGCCCTGGGCTACAAGGTTATCAAGATCCGTATCCTGGCGATCTTGTTCGGTGGCGCCTGCGCTGGCCTCGGTGGAGCCTATATCAGCCTGATCCGCGTTCCGCAGTGGACCGAGGGCATGACCGCCGGTGTTGGATGGATCGCTCTTGCGCTGGTGGTCTTTGCCAGCTGGAAACCATGGCGTGCATTGCTGGGTGCTTATTTGTTTGGCGGAATCACGGTGTTGCAGCTTAATCTGCAGGCAGCGGGCGTTGCCATCCCAGTCGAGTATCTGGCAATGTCGCCCTACATCATCACGATCCTTGTGCTTGTGATCCTTTCGGCCGACAAGAGCAGCGCACCTGCCTCACTGGGCCGGACCTTCCACGCCTCGCACTAGACGGGGCCAATTGAACCAACTTGGGGAGTAACCACATGAAATTCACTTCACTTCTTGCCAGCGCCGCGATGGTGCTGGGTCTGGCGACCGGCGCGGTCGCACAGGACAAAACAAAAGTAGGCTTTGTCTATGTCGGCCCGGTGGGCGACGGCGGCTGGACCTATGAACACGACAAAGGCCGTCTGGCGGTTGAGAAAGAATTCGGCGACAAAGTCGAGACCGTGTTTGTTGAATCCGTTCCCGAAGGCCCGGACGCGGAACGTGTGATGACCCAGATGGCACTGGAGGGTGCTGACCTGATCTTTACCACCTCGTTCGGGTATATGGACCCGACCATCAACGTGGCCAAGAAATTCCCGAATGTGAAGTTCGAGCACGCGACCGGCTACAAAACCGCCCCAAACGTGTCCGTCTATTCGGCCCGCTTCTACGAAGGCCGCGCCGTTCAGGGCCACATCGCGGGTAAAATGACCGAGTCGAACATCATCGGCTACATCGGGTCCTACCCGATCCCCGAAGTGATCCGCGGCATCAACTCGGCCTACATCCACGCCAAAAAGGTGAACCCGGATGTCGAGTTCAAGATCATCTGGGCCTACACTTGGTTCGACCCGGCGAAAGAGGCTGACGCTGCTTCCGTTCTGATCGAACAGGGCGCGGACGTGATCCTTCAACACACCGACTCGACGGCGCCGCAGGCAGCTGCGCAAGAGGCAGGCAACGTGATCACCTTCGGTCAGGCCTCGGACATGAGCGAATATGCCCCCAAGCCGCGCGTATCGTCGATCATCGACAACTGGGCGCCCTACTACATCGCACGCACCCAAGCGGTCATGGATGGGTCGTGGGAAACCGTGAACACATGGGACGGCATCAAGGAAGGCATGGTTGAGATCGGTGAGATCTCGGACGCCGTTCCAGCCGACATCAAAGAAGAAGCACTGGCGATGAAAGCCGCCATGGCCGCGGGTGAATACCACCCCTTCACCGGTCCGCTGAAAAAGCAGGACGGTAGCGACTGGCTGGCTGAAGGCGAAACCGCCGATGACGGCACGCTGGCCGGCATGAACTTCTATGTCGAAGGTTTGGAAGGCGAAATCCCGCAGTAAACCTTTACACGAACACGTTGAGGGGCTGGCCATTAGGCTGGCCCTTCTTCGTTTCTATGCGAGCACCTCGCCTAACCTTAACTAAATACTGTCTTGACGAGTGCCGGCACGACGGACCTGATGGGGTTAATGTTATACCTGTCTCAACACGAAACGTAAAAATCCCATGGAGATCAAAGCGCAAGACCACAGCCGCTGGTGGATACTCGGCGCAATGGGCGCCATCTTGGGTGTTATTCTGCTGGACGAAACGGTCGTCAGCGTCGCGCTTCCGACCATCCGGGATGAGCTTGGCCTGTCTCTGCTGGAAGCGCATTGGGTGGTGAATATCTATCTGCTGGTGTTGGCTTGTTTTGCGGGCGCAGCAGGACGATTGGGCGATGTTCTGGGCATTCGTGTTTTGCTCAGTGCGGGTTTATTGGTTTTCGGCTTATCCTCTGCGCTGGGAGGGTTTGCCGAAAGCGGATTTGAACTGCTAACAGCGCGCGCCGCACAGGGCATCGGTGCAGCACTGATTTTTCCGCTGTCGCTGGTGGTTCTGATCCAGTCTTTTGACGAAAAGGAACGCGGGCTGGCACTTGGTTTATATGGCGGGATCGGGACAGTGTTCCTGTCAATGGGTCCGCTGGTTGGAGGCGTTCTGACCGAATATCTGTCTTGGCGCTGGATCTTCTGGGTCAACCCCCCAATCGTGCTTGTGGTCGCTCTGGTCGCATGGGTTTTCTGGCGGGACCCGCCACACCAACGGGAGCGCGAGTTCGACCTGAAAGGGCTAATTCTACTGGTGACGGGGTTGGCGGCTATTGTGTTCGGTGTCATGGAGGGCCCGGACAGAGGCTGGGCACAGCCCGAAGTTCTTATGGCCCTGTCAGCGGGTCTTATTTTTTTGGTGTTATTTGTCCGCGTCGAACAGAGGGCAACATCGCCTCTGATTGCCATCTCCCTTTTTGCCGGCCCCGGGTTTGCTGCTTCAAACATGATCCTGTTCACCGCACAATTCGGCAAGATTACTCTGTTCGTGTTCGGCGCATCCTACTTTCAATCAAAGCTCGGGTTTTCACCGCTGACTGCTGGTGTCGCCCTGTTGCCGATTGCTTTTCCGCAGATTTTCATTGCCCCGATGGCGGGGAAAATTGCTGATAAATTTGGCTCTCGCGGCCCTTCTCTGACAGGTACAGCGCTGGGTGCGATTGCCATACTTATTGTCGCACTGGGAATGCATTTAGACGTCGCCGCGCTGATCTATGCTGGCTACTTCCTTTGGGGTTGTTGCGTGCCGTTTCTGTTTGTCCCCCCAAGGCGGGCCATCATGTCAACGGTACCACAAGCTCTGCACGGACAGGCAAGTGGCATCTCGATGACACTTCAGCTGCTGGGCGGTACGGTCGGGATGGCCCTGGGCAGTTCGGTTTTTGCCATAACCGGCTCGTTCACTCTGGTTTTCTGTTTTGTTGCGGCGTTCGCTGTCTGCGTTCTCGCGTTTGCTTACGCGTCCCTCGCCTTAGATAACAAACCCGGCCGCCCAGCGGTTTAAACCTCACACTGGCCGGATCTGAAATCAAAACGCGTGAATGGCTCAATGCCCGGTCAGCACCAACGTATTCACCGGCATCAGGATCAGACGCAGGCGCAAGCCCGCCGCGTGGACAACACCGATCGTGTCTATCACATGCAAGGCGGCGGTGTGCCAGAATCCCAGGTCTTCATGTTCCAGCCGTTCGTGGTTGTCGGTGTAGACATTCGCCAGACAATTGCTACCGGGCGGTATGTCATCGGCCATGTTTTTGTACAACGGCTCCATATAAACCAGAATCGAACCGGGTACCTTGTTGGCCTGCACATCGCGCAACTCATCCGAAGGGCGTATCTGACCTGACGGGATGACATCCTGCACCTCAACCACAACCATCGGGATCACGGTGAAGGGCTTGGTCATGCAGCCTAGCTCTCCGATCATGCCCGGCTTGATGACCTGAGCGGCCATCTGGTTGAATGCAGCCTGAAACCGGTTATGGCCCGAGCTTGACGGAACCAGAATGCCCGCAGGCCGCAGCAAGGGGCTGACATAGTCGCCCACCTGAAGGCCGAATTGTTCAACCCGACCGGTCACACCTGCGCTTACGACTGTTTTGTCCAGCTCGGTCAGCGCGGCGTCCAACTGGGCGTTGGCGCTGGCCAGTTGGGCCGGGATCAGTTCTTCGATCTGCTGCACCACGGCGGCACGGCGGGATCGCGATGCGGTAAGCTGCGCTTCACGCTCGGCAACAAGGTTTTCCAACCGGTCGATTTCGGCCAATCGTACGGCGCTGGAGCCTTCGTCCCGCAGGGTGGTGTTACGCTCCAAATCCTCAAGCGATTGATCCAATGCAGCGCGCGCGCCTGCGATGCCTGCGTCGGCCTCGGCCAGATCGGTTTCCGCCACTTTCAGCGAGGCCTGAACTTGCGCGATCTGCGCATGCGCGGCCTCAACCTGTGCGGTTTGGGTGAAATCCTCGATCCGGAAAATCGGCTGGCCCGCAGTGACCTGCTGGTTATTGGTGACATAAACCTCGGACACGCGACCGCCGAGCTGTGGAAGGATCGTGACCGTGCGGAAATATGACGCCGCCGTTTTGCTTGCAGGATGGAAGTAGAACAGCGTGGTGATCACCGTCAGCGCAAGAATGGCACAGGTGGTCAGGCCCCAGCGCAGTTCATACCACATGGTGAACAGTGTGATTTCATGGCCTATACGTTTGCCCTGTACGTAACGGCGGAACAGGTAATCCGGCAACACGGTGACCAGCGCGCACATCAGTGTCTCAAGCATCTCTTACTGCCCCTGCTGCGCGGTCGGTTGCGATGGGGCCGCAGGGGCAGGAACATCGTTGCCTTGATCGCCCAAGGATCGGATCGCGTCAGCAATGGCGCGCAAGGGGGCGGCGACATCCGGGAATTGGAACCCGGCCACCAGAATGGCCGCCACCCAGAACAGACCATTGTGGGTAAACAGAGCCAACAGCGCCAATATCCCCACAAGCTGAAACTGAGGGTGGTTGGATTCATGCGCGATTTTTTCCGGGATGGAGTGCAGGGTGAAATAGCCAACGCCAATCAGCACGATCACCAGAACGGTAAAAATAAACATGAAGGTTAGCAAAAAGTCACTGCCATCCGCCTGCGTGACGTAAGAGGGGATATGCCCCGTGGCCATTGGGTGTAGCTCTGCCGGTATCACGTTTTTCTCCGATTCCGATGTTGGCCGCACTAAAGACAGGCCAATCTCTATGGTTCAAGTTTACATTGCGGAAATTACGCCTCTTTTCCAATAGTGTTACGCATGCGAAGCTTAGCGCATGAATGAAAGCAGATCTCAAATCCACCCGTTTTGGGGTGATCCCGGGGCGGAGTTACTGACATGATCGATTTCCTGGTCATCGGCGGCGGCATCGCCGGGTTAAGCGCAGGTGCGCGTTTGTCTGAACATGGACATGTCGTCGTGCTCGAAGGCGAAGACGCGCTGGGATATCACACCTCTGGCCGGTCGGCGGCGTTGTTCGAAAAGGGGTATGGACCACCTTCCGTGAAGACCCTGAATGCAGCGAGCGAAGCTTATCTGAGGTCGAATGGCTATCTGTCGCCGCGCGGGTTGATGCTGATCGCCGGGCATGATCAACGAGACGCGTTTCTTCAGGATCAAGCTGACCTTCGTCTGTCAGAAATCTCGGTTGACGAGGCCATTTCGCGGGTTCCGATACTGAATCCACAGACTGTTGGGTTTGCCGCCGCCAGCAACGTTGCTTTTGACATTGATACCGACCGGATGATGCAAGATTTCGCACGTGTGATCCGGGCCAACGGTGGCTTGGTTCTGACCCGTCAGAAGGTCAACGGCATCATCAAAGCCCGACACTGGCTTGTCGAAGCGGCAGAAACCTTCGAGGCCCGAGCCCTTGTGAATGCCGCAGGCGCGTGGGTGGATGAGATCGCCATGATGGCTGGCGTTACACCGATCGGCATAGAACCGCGCCGGCGATCTGTGGCCCGTATTCCCGCCCCTGCCGGTCATGACGTGACCGGTTGGCCTTTGATGTTGGGCGCTGGCGAAGGCTGGTATGCGAAACCGGATGCCGGAAAGCTGATCGTTTCCCCTTGCGAGGCTGATCCGACCTTTCCCCATGATGCCTATGCGGACGACATGGTGTTGGCCGAGGGTCTGGCGCGGTACGAAGCGATGGTGACCGAGTCGGTCACAAGGGTCGAGGCGAACTGGGCCGGGCTTCGCAGCTTTGCGCCGGATGGTACGCTGGTCTTAGGACCCGACCCTGCCGAACCCACGTTTATCTGGTCGGCAGCGCAAGGTGGTTATGGATTTCAAACGGCACCGGCGGCCTCACAGCTGGTGGCAGATTTGACGACTGGTGCTCGTTCAGAATTGGAGGCGGCGAGCGTTTCCGCCCTAAGGCCAGAAAGGTTACGTGGATGACGAAACGCAAACTTCCCGCAAATGCCAGCGTGGCGACGGTATCCGATGGGCAAAAATTGGTCGCTCCGGCGGCCAGCAGGAATGCCGACGCGCTGTGTGATTTGCTGGCTCAGTTCGCCCCTGTGTCCGGTCGCGCGCTGGAACTGGCCAGTGGTACAGGGCAGCACGTCGTGGCTTTTGCAATTCGACTGCCCGGTCTGGATTGGCAACCCAGTGAGGTTGAACCTGAACGACGCGCTTCAATCGACGCGTATGCCGAAGGCGTAGAAAACATAGCCCCGGCGATAGAGCTCGATGCGGTCCAACCCGGTTGGCATTCTGTTCACGGGGCAAATGACCTGATCCTCTTGATCAACTTGCTGCATCTGATCAGCTGGTCGGAGGTGGAAGCCTTGGTGACCGAGGCCGCGCTGGCTCTGAACCCGGGCGGTCGGCTAATCCTCTACGGGCCATTCATGCGCTCCGGCCAGTTGACCAGTAACGGAGACCAGAACTTTCATGCTGCGCTGAGCCAACAAGACCCGGACATCGGATACAAGGATGACGCCGACATTCTGGGCCTGCTGCGTCGAGTTCAACTGAGTTTAATTGGTGCTGTTGAAATGCCGGCAAACAACCTGGCATTTGTCGCTGAAAGACCTGCAGTCTGATCAAGATCAAAGTCAGGCAGCTTCCATAAACATATTCACAAGGTGATATGTTTAAAGGAAGCCCACAAATGAACTGGCAAGACAAGCTCTCGGATACGCGCAACAATCTGCGCAACCTCAACGCTGCAATCCCTGATACCGCCCGTGCCTTCGGTGCGCTGGGAAAAACCGTCAAAGAAGGCGGTTCGCTGGATTACAAAACCAAAGAGCTGATCGCTTTGGGTATGTCCATCGCCGCCCGCTGCGAACCTTGCATAACGCTACACACCGAAGCTCTGATCAATGCCGGAGCAAGCCGCGAAGAAGTGTCAGACGTTCTGGCCATGGCCATTCAAATGGGCGGAGGACCGTCGATGATGTACGCGGCCAAGGCGTTGGAATGCTTTGACGAGCTATCAGTATGAAGAAAGGCCCCGGAGATCTCCGGGGCCTTTGCTTAGTCAGCCGTCCTTGCGGATGGTTTCGTTTTTCGGATCATAGGGGCTGTCGCATGTTACGACCGCATCCCACAATTTGTCCTGAAGCTTGACCTTCAGCTTGGTGCCTTCGACCGCCAGATCGGGCTTCACATAGCCCATGCCGATGGATTTCTCGAAGGCCACCGAATAACCGCCCGAGGTCAGACGACCGACGCGTTCACCTTCCGGCGTATACAGCACTTCACGGCCCCACGGATCGGCATCCTCCGGTCCGTCGATCAGCAGCGTGCAGCATTTCACGCGTACGCCAGTCTCTTCCAGCTTGGCCTTGCCATAGAAGTCCTTGGACAGGTCGACAAAGCGCGGCAGGTCGGCTTCCAGCGGGGTCGCGTCGCGGCCCAGCTCGGTGCCGAAGGCGCGATAGGATTTCTCCTGACGCAGCCAGTTCTGGGCGCGGGCACCGACCAGCTTCATACCGTGTTTCTCACCAGCTTTTTCCAGCAGGTCGAACAGGTAGTTCTGCATCTCGATCGGGTGGTGAAGTTCCCAACCCAGCTCACCGGTATAGGCCACGCGGATCGCGTTGACCGGGCACATGCCCAGTTCGATCTGACGGGCCGACAGCCATGGGAAGCGCTTGTTGGACAGTGCGGTTTCCGGATCGGCGTCTTTGATGACCTCTTTCAGAACGTCCCGCGATTTGGGTCCGGCGATGGCAAAAACGCCCCACTGAGTGGTCACGTCCTGGATCTCGATGTAACCGAACTCCTCCATCTTGTCCTCGGCCGCCTTGCGC
The DNA here is from genome assembly GCF_059611125.1 of Ruegeria sp. CDSB029. Lineage (NCBI taxonomy): Bacteria > Pseudomonadati > Pseudomonadota > Alphaproteobacteria > Rhodobacterales > Roseobacteraceae > Ruegeria > Ruegeria sp. CDSB029. Next base: position 78,000 of record NZ_JBXWOX010000006.1, on the reverse strand, counting down.
AGGTAATCGGCGTCGTACTCAGTCCAGGCCCCGGCAGAGACAATGTAGTAGTTGTTCTCGCCGTTACGGACGATGGTGTATTCGGTGCGGGTGGTACCGTGCGAGGTCAGTGCGTAAGTCAGGTTGATACGACCGACCTTGGGCAGCTTGTTGCAGGTGAACCAATCCAGGAACTGGGTCGCACCGGGGCCTTTGACGACATGCTTTGTGAAGGCCGATGCGTCGATCAGGCCAACGCCTTCGCGGATCGCCTTGGCTTCGTCAACGGCATGCTGCCACCAGCCGCCGCGGCGGAACGAGCGGGCATCATGGTCGAAGTTTTCGGGTGCATCCAGCGGACCGAAATAGTTCGGACGCTCCCAGCCGTTAACCCAGCCAAACTGTGCGCCACGCGCTTTCTGACGGTCATAGGCCGGAACAGTCCGCAGCGGGCGGCAGGCAGCGCGTTCTTCATCGGGGTGGTGCAGGATATAGACGTGCTCATAGCACTCTTCATTCTTGCGTGCCGCAAACTCGGTGGTCATCCAGTTCGACGAGTAACGTTTGGGGTCCAGCGAAGCCATGTCGATCTCGGCTTCGCCGTCGACCATCATCTGCGCCAGATAATAGCCGGTGCCGCCTGCGGCGGTGATACCGAACGAAAATCCCTCGGCCAGCCACATGTTGCGCAAGCCAGGCGCGGGACCAACCAGCGGGTTGCCGTCGGGCGTGTAGCAGATCGGGCCGTTAAAATCGTCTTTCAGGCCGGATTCGGCACAGGACGGCACGCGCTCGGCCATTGCCATATACTGGTCTGCAATTCGGTCGAGATCGAGCGGGAACAGATCAGCACGGAAGCTGTCCGGTACACCATGTTCGAACTGCGCCGGCGCGCCATGTTCATAGATGCCAAGTATCCATCCGCCGCGTTCCTCGCGTGCATAAGATTCGTTGTCGGCATCACGGACAACTGGGTGTTCGGGGTTGCCCGCTTCACGCCATTTGACCAGCTCAGGGTCTTTGTCCATGACGATAAAGGTATGCTCGACTGGGATCGCGGGCATCTTGATGCCCAGCATCTTGGCCGTGCGCTGCGCGTGGTTGCCCGATGCGGTCACGACATGCTCGGCGGTAATCACAACTTGCTCGTCAGACGGGATGAGGTTACCGCCCTTCTCGACCATTTTGGTGCAGGTGACTTCCCAGTGAGTGCCGTTCCAATGGAAGGCATCGGCCTGCATTTTGCGCACGATGTCGACACCGCGCTGACGGGCGCCCTTGGCCATCGCCTGCGTTACGTCAGCGGGGTTAATATAACCGTCTTCGGTGTGATAGATCGCACCCTTCAGATCTGAAGTCTCGATCAGTGGCCAGCGTTCCTTGATTTGATCAGGGGTCAGCCATTCATATGCGACATCACAAGTCTCAGCCGTCGACGCATAGAGCATGTATTCATCCATGCGCTCTTGCGTCTGTGCCATGCGCAGATTGCCAACTACGGCAAAGCCCGCGTTCAAACCGGTTTCTTCCTCAAGCTGCTTGTAGAAGTCGACCGAGTACTTGTGGATGTGTGTCGTTGCATAGGACATGTTGAACAGCGGCAACAGCCCTGCTGCGTGCCATGTCGAGCCGGAAGTCAGCTCGTCCCGCTCAATCAACATCACATCGTCCCAGCCTGCCTTGGCCAAGTGATATGCAATCGAAGCGCCGACGGCACCACCGCCAACGACCAGTGCTTTGACTTGGGTTTTCATTACCGGGCGTCTCCCCTTGAATTCAGTTGACACCATATGGCGCATTTGAATGCCCCGGCGCGACATTCATCCGACCAGTGATATAAAGAAAACGACCCGTGCATGGCGCAGAGCGTCGATTTTTCAGGTGAAAGGTTTCAGTTGCCCCCGACAGAGCACCGTTTGCTACTGCCCAACGTTGCACAGGATGATTTGCCCAAACCACCCTTCCTGACTTTAACCTCACCCGATGGAGCAACCTGAGGCTGGGGTTCCTCCGCTTTTGCATCGGCGTGGGCCACTTTGCCCATCAATCCCTTAATGAACCCGCCGATACCACCTGTGCTGGCCACTTCGGTTTCCGCCTCGCTCAGCGCAGATTCAAGCAGCAAGTTCTGGGTGCGAATGTAAGATAATTGCGACAGTTCCTGATTTTCGAAGACTTCGCCGTTGGTGATGTCCATGACGCCTTCAGAGTTGAAGCCCGAACTACTTAGCGTGTTCGCCACCAAAGCCGCCGCATCCAGATTTTCCAGCTTTTCCTGACCCAACCTTAGCTGCGCGATTTGCATCGTTTCGTAAAGATCGTGCATTTCATCCGCTATTTCGGGCTGCCGGATCAGGGGAACTTCGATTCCCTTGCCGACAATCAGGGCCGGATGCGGCAGCAACGCGTTCAAGCCTGCGTAATCGACGCGGCCAAGAAACTCTCGGATCGTCGCATCGCTGGCATCTGCATGAAGGCGGATTACAACCTCTTGATCAAAGCCGATACGGCCTGTGAACGCGCGATAGTTGGTCTTTTTGGTATCATCCAGCAAATTTCCGGTTGTTTCGATGAAAGCGACGCCGTCAATCATCGCATACCCTTGTTCGGCCTTCATCCCATCCAGAAACGCATCCTGCGCACTCAGCGCTAATCCGGCCAAAGTGTTTCGTGCTGCTTGTGGTTTGAGGGTGATATCAAGCCAGATCAGTTCACCTTCTTTTGCGTAAACAGTGCCTGTCTCATCCAGCTTTCGAAGCGCGCCGTCTTTGCCGGCAGCGTTGAGCTGCAGCAATTCGGCTGGCCCGCTGATCGAACTGACAAGGGGCACTGGCCGCAACTCTGAAAGAACTCTGGAAACTGCCTTGGTGTCGGGCTCGGTCAGGGCATATTGCGTCCAACCCTCTGGAGGGGTCGGAAGAAAGGACTTTGCACCGGCATTCCATAGCTTTTGACGTTCTCGCGCCGCTTGTTTCACTTCCCGCTCTTTTTGGCTTTGATCGAACCGCACCGAGATGGTTTCAAAATATCCGCTAAGCGAAAGCGTACCGTCCGATTTTTTGTCTTGCTGAAAGTAATCTAGGCCCGCAACGACCAGACCAACTATCAACGCAAACCCAATGAACCTTAGCGCGCCCATTATGACCTCAAATTCAATTACTGCTTGTTTTCGCAATGGATAGCCGCAGAATTGGGCACCCTTGTGGCTCTGAGGCGGAATTCCCAAGGATGCGCCGTTTCTACGTGTTCGACAGGATCTTTCCGGGGTTCATGATGTTATCGGGGTCCAGTGCCTTTTTGATGGCAGTCATATACGTGACCGCTGGTCCAAGCTCTTTGACCAGGTAGGGCTGTTTGCCCTGTCCGATCCCATGTTCGCCCGTGCACGTGCCTTCCATCGAAATAGCCAGATCATTCAGCCAACCGACGAATTCGTCAGCTTTGCTGATTTCGTCCGCGTTTTCCATGTCGATCAGAAGCAAGGAATGAAAGTTGCCATCCCCGACATGCCCAACCACCGGGGCCATAAGTCCTAGCTCACGCGCTTTGTCCTGAGTCGCTGTGACGCACTCTGCCAAACGCGAGATCGGGACGCAGACATCCGTGGAAATTCCCCGCGCGCCCGGACGCAGTTGCAAGGAAGCCCAGTACATATCATGCCGGGCCTGCCAGAGTTTATTGCGTTCCTCAGTCGTTGAGGTCGCCGCAAAATCGGTGCCACCGAACTCTTCCGCGATCTGGTTGAAGGTTTCGGACTGTTCGACCGCACCGTTTTCCGATCCGTGGAACTCGAGCAAGAGCAATGGCGTTTCCGGCAGGCTCAGCCCGGAATAGGCATTAGCGGCCTGGACCGACATTTCATCCAGCAGCTCAATCCGCGCCACCGGAACACCATATTGGATCGTCATCATGACAGCCTGACAGGCCGCATCCACAGACGGAAATGAACAACGGGCCGAGGTGATCGCCTCGGGGATGCCCTGTAGGCGCAGGGTAAGTTCGGTGATGATTCCCAGCGTCCCTTCGGCCCCGATCAGCAGTCGGGTCAGGTCGTAACCCGCCGAGGATTTCTTGGCCCGGTGCCCGGTTCGGATGATCTGCCCATCCGGCATGACCACCTCAAGACTAAGGACATTGTCCTTCATCGTGCCATAGCGAACCGCGTTGGTCCCGGACGCCCGCGTCGCCGCCATTCCACCCAACGAGGCATTCGCGCCGGGGTCGATCGGAAAGAACAGGCCCTGATCCCGCAAATGGGTATTCAGGTCTTCGCGCGTCACACCCGGCTGTACGACGCAATCCAGATCACCCGGGTTCACAGCCAGCACCTTATTCATCTGCGTCAGGTCAACCGAGATACCACCAGCAGGGGCGTTCACGTGACCCTCCAACGATGTACCCGTACCAAATGCAATCACCGGTACCTTGTGCGTGGCGCAGGTTTTGACGATCTCGGAGACCTCTTCCGTGGAATGCGGAAAAACCACAGCATCCGGGGATTGGTTTTCGATCCAGGTGGTCGTGTGACCATGTTGTTCGCGGATTGCCTGACCGGTTTGCAACCGGTCTCCAAACTTTTGCTTCAGGATGCCGACAGCTGCCTCGATCCCCACTTCATTTCGCGGCAAAGCAACTGCCTGCACCATGGTCTTCCCCTTTGAAACGCCGGGCTATTCGCCCAGCGCAATTCCTTCACGACGCGGATCAGCACCGCCGACCAGCACATCCCCGATCTCAATCGCATGCAGGCCCGATGTCAGGTCGCGCGGGTTCACTTCAAAACCCAGCTCAATCAACGCATCCGAGAACCCTTCGGCAGCGGTTCCTTCTTCCACGTCATAGGTGCCAAAACGGTTGACGAGGTGCGGTAGCGACAGGGCCTGTTGCACATCCATGTCCCAATCCGCCCAGGCGATGATCGACTTGGCAACATAGCCGATGATACGGCTGCCGCCCGGCGATCCGATGGCCAGAACAGGCGCGCCGTCCTGCATCACAATTGTCGGGCTCATCGACGAGCGCGGACGTTTGCCTGGCTCCAACCGGTTGGCAATTGGAACGCCGTCACTGTGCGTTTTGAACGAGAAATCCGTCAATTCGTTGTTTAGCAAAAACCCGTTTGTCATCAGCCGTGAACCGAACCCGTTCTCAATCGTCGTCGTCATCGACAAAACGTTGCCATACTGATCAACGATCGATATATGCGAGGTCGAGGGTAACTCGATCGAGACATCGTCGGCCCAATTCGACGCATGATCGAACTCGGGGTTACCCGGTGCGACCTCTGTCAGGGCGGCTTCTCCGCCTAACAGAGAGCCACGGTCGGACAGATAAGATGGATCAACCAAGCCCTGCGTTGGCATGGGAACAAAATCATGATCGGCCATGTAGCGACCACGGTCGGCAAAAGCCAGACGAGAGGCATCACCGATCAGGCGCCATGCATTGGTGTCTTCGGGGCCCATTGCAGCCAGATCATAGCCGTCCAGCATGCCCAGAATCTGACCGACGGTCAGCGCGCCTGACGATGGCGGGCCCATGCCGCAGACCTCATAGGCGCGATAGGTTGCGCACACTGGTTCACGCTCGATCACCTGATACAGCGCCAGATCAATTCCCGACAAAACGCCCGGGTTGCCTTCGGCGTTGCGTACGGTGCTGACGATGCCAGCGGCAACCTCACCGCCGTAGAAACCGGCCGAGCCTTCCTCGGCCAAAATACGCAGAGTTTCGGCATATTCCGGGTTGGTCAGGCGTTGCCCCTGCTCAAGTGGCTTACCGTCGGGCAAGAAATATTCTGCGGTTGCAGGAAAGCGCGACAGGCGTTCGGCATCCTTTTCGACCAGGCCAGCAAGGCGCGGAGATACCAGAAAACCGTCGTCCGCCAGAGCGATGCCATCGGTAAACAGGCTTGGCCACGGACTGCGCCCCCATCGCCGATGCGCCTCTTCCAGCAGGGCCGGTGTCCCGGGTGTGCCCACCGACAATCCGCCGACAACCGCATCAAAGAACTTCAGCGGTTCGCCGTTTTCGTCATGGAACAGCCTGTGGTTCGCCTCAAGCGGGGCCGTTTCACGCCCATCCAATGTCGTCAGCTTGCCCGATGCAGCGTCATACCAAACCAAAAATGCACCGCCACCAAGGCCCGACGATTGCGGTTCGACCAACCCCAGCACAACCTGAACGGCGACCATTGCATCAGCCGCCGACCCGCCAGCGCGCAAAACCTTTGCGCCTGCTTCAACCGCCAATGGATTCGCAGCAGCGACCATCCAGTTTTCAGATGTGACCGGCTGCCCTGCCATCTTGGCCTCAAGCGCAGCGATCACCTCTTCGGTCAGGCCTTGCACCTGCCCCTCGGACGCGCCTTCGGGCGCAACGGCATCCGCCGTTTCCTGAGCAGTCAATGGTCCTGCCAGCACAACCGCCGACAGCAAAACTCCCGAAATCAGACTTCGTTTCATCGTATCCTCCTGAAAATATGCGTGTGTAAATTGGCACCGCCCGCATCAAAACACGGGAAACACCTGATCAAAGCATTGCGGGGACTACCTGATCCGGTGGGCGGTGACCGTCTTCGAAGGTCTTGATATTAATAATAACTTTCTCACCCATTTCGATCCGACCCTCTAACGTGGCCGACCCCATGTGGGGCAGCAGAACAACGTTCGGCAACTGTCGCAATCTTGGATTCACATCCGTCCCGTGCTCATAAACATCCAGGCCCGCGCCGGCGATTTCGCCCGAGCGTATCCGGCGTGTCAGAGCGTTTTCGTCGATCACCTCACCCCTTGATGTATTCACGATAACGGCTGTCGGCTTCATCAATTTCAGCCGCCGCGCATTCATCAAATGGAAGGTAGACGGTGTCGACGGGCAATGGACCGAAATCACATCCATCCGCGCCACCATCTGATCGAGGCTTTCCCAATAGGTCGCCTCCATCTCTTGCTCGGTTTCGGGGCGAAGTCTGCGGCGGTTATGGTAGTGCACCTGCATCCCAAAAGCACAGGCACGGCGGGCCACGGCCTGACCGATACGTCCCATGCCCAAAATGCCCAAACGCCGCCCTCCGATACGCCCGCCCAACAAGGCATTCGGCGCCCACCCGGTCCAATCGCCTTTTTGCATGACAGACAGACCCTCGGGAATTCGACGGGTCACAGCGAGAATCAGTGCCATGGTCATATCAGCGGTATCGTCGGTCAGCACGCCCGGGGTGTTCGACACCAGAATGCCCCTCTGACGCGCGGTCGAGACATCGATATTGTCGACCCCCGCCCCGTAATTCGCGATCAAGCGCAGGTTTTCACCCGCCTGCCCCAAAAGGCCACCGTCGATCGTATCGGTTACGGTTGGCACCAGAACATCGGCGGTTTTCACGGCCTCCACCAGTTCTTCACGGGTCATCGGGTTGTCATCGTCGCGCAATTGCACATCGAACAATTCGCTCAACCGGGTTTCAACCGCCTCGGGCAACCGTCGCGTAACGACAACACTCAGACGTTCTCTTGACACCTCTGCACTCCCACTGCTTTGCAAACCTTCGCGCGCCATGTCATCGTGGCGCAGGATAAGGCGGGGCACAAGAACCCCATAGGCATTGAGTCGACCTTTTTTTGAAGCAAGATCAACAGGCACAAGAGCAGACAGTAAGTGAGTGGTTTTCTACCCGTAAAACGCCCTGTTTCGGCGGCATTCGCTGTTTTCCTGACGGTGTTTGGTGGCTTGGCTGCCAGCGCGCAGGACAAGCGTGGCCAAGTCACCAACCTGCCCCTTCCACGGTTCGTTTCGATGAAAGCTGCTGAGGGCAATGTGCGCCGCGGCCCATCCCTGACTCACCGAATCGATTGGGTTTTCAAACGGCGCGGCATGCCACTGCAGATAACGGCAGAATACGGAAACTGGCGCAGAGTTCAGGACCGCGACGGAGCAGGAGGATGGGTGCACTATGCCCTGTTGTCCGGTGTTCGAACTGTGTTGGTCGACGCCGAATTGCTGACCGTTTACACAAGCCCCGATGCAAATGCGCCGATCAGCGCACAGTTTGAAACGGGCGTTGTGGCGCGCCTGGGAAGTTGTTCGCTGGACTGGTGCCAGATTTCTGCGGGCGGGTATCGCGGCTGGGCACAGAAAACGAACCTCTGGGGCGTCGACCCAGCCGAAATCCGAGAATAACCTAGTCGGATCGGGGTGTGCGCGCGATGAAATCGCAGGTCAACTTGACCAGTTCCGGACCAACGTCTTCTTGCAAAAAATGTCCCGCATTCGGCAAGATGACATGAGGCTGCCCCACAGCCCCCGGGCACATTTTCTGGAACACAGAATCAATCCCCGCCATGACCTGATCATCGGCCCCGAAAGCTGTGAGGACAGGCGTCTTTAGCCCTCGGATCACCTCCCACGCCTGCCGGTTCGGACCCGAGGACGGATCATCAGGCGTCGCTGGCACCAGCATGGGAAACTGCCGCGCCCCGGCTTTGTAGCTTTCATCTGGAAAAGGTGCATCATAGGCCGCGATAACGTCTTCTGACAGGGGCGAAACAGTTCCGCCTTTCAGAATTCCACCGGCCGGAAATACCGGGACCTCTTGGCTAAACCTGCGCCAGTTCTCGAACGCCTCGCCCATTGGCTGATCGCCGGTCGGCAGCGCCGTGTTGGCAATGACGATACGCGCGAACCTGTCGGGCATCTCTGCCCATAACCGCAGCCCGATCAACCCGCCCCAGTCCTGGCAAACCAGAGTGATGTTGCGCAGGTCCACCTTGCGCAGCCAATCACCCATCCAAGCCACGTGGCGTTCATAAGTGTAGTCACTTCGTTCAGTTGGTTTGTCGGATCGTCCGAACCCAATCAGGTCTGGCGCAACCGCGCGATGTCCCTGCGCGACGAATCCCGCAATCATGTGGCGGTAAAGGTAGGACCAGCTTGGCTCGCCATGCATCATCAATACGGGATCAGCCTCGGCTGGCCCTTCATCCACATAATGCATCCGCAACTGGCCGCCTTCGGTGTCATCCACCTGCGCGTAATTCGGTGCAAACGGGTATTCTGAGAGCCCGTCAAACCGGGTGTCTGGAGTACGTAGAAACTTCATTCTCTTCCCTTTCAGAGTTTCCAATCTTAGCGCCCTGCCATCAATGCGCGCATCCAGCTCTTCGCAAAACACTGGATTTCAAAACCCCGCCGTAAGATCAGGCCAATGGGCTACTCATTCCGCATACATTCTGCAGTGCTTTCCGACGACCCGATCTCAGCAAGATCGAACACCTTACCTATGAAAACAAGCCACTCTCAGATCTTCGATTAGCGCCTTCAGATTTTTTTTAATCCGCACTCATTTTTTTACCCGAAAGGTCTTGAACCCACCGATCAACAATCGTAGACAGCGCCTCACCGTTGGGGTGTAGCCAAGTGGTAAGGCAACTGTTTTTGGTACAGTGTACCGTAGGTTCGAATCCTACCACCCCAGCCACTTTCCATGAAAAATTCAATAAAATCAGTGAATCGGTTTAAAATCGATGCTGGCACGATTGCCCGGCTGTCGCGTGATTGCCAAACAGCTAACGTGAACCAAAGCCCCTTTGGGCAAACGAAAAAACAATCAAACCGGCTCTCGATCTCGTTTCTGTCCGAGCGAAGCAAGACTCACGTCCCTCCACACTTGCATTGGGGATCCCTGCTCCAGTGCCCGGGGAAGGAGAAAAGAAAATTTTCATCGAGCCTACAACGCCCTCAACGCTGGGAGCCATCCACGCCATTTCACGAGAGATTGTTCGAAGCCAATTCGAATTGTTACTCAGCAACTTCTCTGATCCAGCCTTCGTTGCTGAAGCACAAATCTCGCACCTGCGCGCCGAGCTCGAACACTTTCAAATCGAGGTACGGGGCAGAGACTTATCGCGCCCTGTTCGGATCGCAAGGGAAGTTGCAGCAAAGATTGGAGGGCAGGCTGTGCATCCTATGGATGCCGGGGCAGCAAGGCAATTTGCGACAACCCTTAGCCGGCGAAAAAAGAAAGATGTGTCCGCAATTGAATAATCTGAGTGACGCTAATTTAGTGTGGCATTGAGCCGTTAGAGACATATTCAGTTAAAACTGCTCGACTGCCACTCTGCCAGATCCCGGTTAGCCACCAGGCAAAGGCTTCAGAAAACTTTGTGCCGCGGCCAAATTCACCGCCATATTGGCTTTGTTCGAGCCAAAGCTGTGGGTCGGCTTTGGACGCCTTTGCGGTTTTATGTAGTTTCTCCCATTGGGGGTCATTCGGGGCGATTTCGGAGCCATCTTCACGAACACCTACGCACATCCGGCACCAGAATGCTTCGGCCAACGCGAGCCCATTTACCGAAGAGCCAGACGCAGTTGCTGCGCGGAGCGACGGTAGTAGGAACCCGGGATGTCGCGCCGACCCGTCAAATGCGACCCGACGTGTTGTATCGTGAATAGCAGTGTTGGCAAATCGCCTCTTAACCAACCCGAGGTACTCTTTTGCTGTCGTCCCGGGAACAGCTTCGACATGAGGCAAAATCTCTTCTGTCTGAACTTTTCCGAAAAACGCTACGATGTCCGGGTCCTGCATGCAGTCTGAAATCGTGGGCACATTCAGAATCTCCCCGACATTTGCGAGCAGTTGGTGACCTCCATTCAATATGCGCAGTTTCATCGCTTCGTAGCTGTGGACGTCCTGCGTCAGTGTTACTCCGACCTCTTCGAGGGGCGGTCGCCCGGCGCAGAAATCGTCCTCAATCACCCATTGGCGAAAGTTCTCATGCGTGACTGGTACGCGGTCGTCGACGCCCAGTGTGCGGCATTGCAATACGACCTGCTCGGTCGTTGCGGGCACGATGCAGTCAACCATCGAGTTTGGGAACGCGCCATTCTGATCGATCCAATCGGCCAGATCCGGGTCGGATAGACGCGCCAAACCAACAACACAGTTTCGCAAAATCCCACCGTTGCCTTGAAGGTTATCGCAGCTGAGTGCGGTAAAGGGCTTCAAGCCATTTGTGCGCCGTTGCCTGAGCGCCGCGACTATAGCGCCGAAAGCCGTACGCGGCTGGTTTGGGTTCTCGGCATCGTGCAGAATATCTGCGTGATCCGTATCGAACGCGTCAGTGTTGGCGTCCGGAAAGTACCCGCCTTCGGTTACAGTCAGCGACACAATCCGAATGGCAGGGTCGGCCATCGTCCGGATAAGCGCGGCATTGTCGTCTTCGATCGGCAAGTAGTCGATCATCGGACCAATCACTTCGGCGGACATTCCTTTTGGGTCCAGTTCGATCAGCGTTGTCAGGCAGTCCTGCGCCAGCAGTCGTTCTCGCATGTCGGCGTCATAGCTTCGGACACCGGCCCCGATGATTGCCCAGTCATGGGCCTGGCCCAACTGCATCAACTGGTGAACATACCAAGCCTGATGCGCGCGATGAAAATTGCCAAGTCCGATATGGACAATGCCGGGCGTCAGATCCGAACACTCATACACCGGGGTTCTGACCGTCGCAGGCAGGTCTGAAAGGGTATTTCGCCGTAACCATATCGGAGGGTTTGCATTCGCCACAGGATCCATCAGCTCATCCAGTTTCCGCCGTCGACATTGTAGGTTTGTGCGACGATGTACTTGGCATCGTCAGAAGCCAGAAACACGGCCATCCCGGTCAGATCTTCGGCGCGGCCCATTCGGCCATAAGGAACTGCTGCAGCCACTTCGCGTTTCTTCTGACCCAGTGGTTTGCCTTCGTGCTTTGCGAAAAACGCATCAACACCATCCCAGTGCTCGCCATCGACAACACCAGGTGCAATGGCGTTTACGTTGATCCCGTGAGAGATCAGGTTCAGCCCGGCCGATTGGGTCAAGGATATGATCGCGGCTTTGCTGGCACAGTACACGGCGACCAACGGCTCGCCCCTGCGCCCGGCCTGCGACGCCATGTTGATGATCCGACCATTGTTTCCGTGATCAATCATGTGGCGCGCAACAGCCTGCATCGTAAACAGCGCGCCGGCAACGTTGATGTCAAAAACGCGATTGTAGTCAGCGCGCTCAATTTCAACGATTGGAGCGGCGGAGAAGATGGCCGCATTGTTGATCAGAACGTCAATTGGGCCAAAATGTGCCGCCGTTCGAGCAACGGCGTCTTCAATGCTTTGTTGGCTGGTCACGTCCATCTCGACGGCCAACGCGGCTGCGCCGATCTCAGTTGCAGCGCTCTGTGCGCGCTGCATGTCTATATCGGCGATGGCGACGCGTGCGCCCTCAGCCACATAAGCCTTGGCAAACGCCAGTCCAATGCCTCTCGCTGCCCCGGTGATCAGGGCGGTTTTGCCTGCCAGGCGCGTCATTCGATCCGCAAGCCTTTCGCGTCAAACCGGTGGATGACATCCGGTCGTGGTGTCAGATGGATTCGGTCACCGTGGCGAAAGTTAACCTCGCCATCTGCACGGACGGTGATGGTCTCGGCCAACCCTGTTTCGTGGACGTGGAAGAAAGTGTCCGAACCAAGGTGCTCAGAAACGCTTACGACGCCGGACCAGTCTCCTTCAGATTCAGACACCGCAATGTGTTCAGGGCGAATTCCGATGGTTTGGGCACCGAGCTTTTCCGCCTCTGGGCCTTCGATGAAGTTCATCTTGGGCGAACCGATGAAGCCTGCAACAAACAGGTTGCGCGGCGTACGGTACAGCTCCAACGGGCTGCCAACCTGTTCGATCACACCTGCCTGAAGCACAACGATCTTGTCGGCCATAGTCATGGCCTCGACCTGGTCGTGGGTGACGTAGATCATCGTAGTCGCCAGACGCTCGTGCAGTTCGCTGATTTCCAGCCGCATGCCAACGCGCAAGGCGGCGTCCAGGTTCGACAGCGGTTCATCAAATAGGAACGCAGCCGGTTCGCGTACAATGGCCCGACCGATGGCCACCCTTTGACGTTGCCCGCCAGACAATTGGCCGGGACGACGATCCAGGTAGTCGGTCAGGTTCAGAACGCTCGCCGCACCTTCAACCCGCTTGTCGATCTCAGCCTGATCCAGTTTCGCCATGCGCAGCGGAAATGCGATGTTCTTGCGAACGGTCATGTGCGGATACAAGGCGTAGGATTGGAACACCATCGCCAGCCCGCGTTTGGCAGGCGGCACGTCTGTTGCGTCGGCGCCGTCAATGTCGATGGAGCCAGAAGTCATGTCTTCCAGTCCCGCAATCAGGCGCAGCAAAGTGGACTTGCCGCAACCCGAGGGGCCGACAAATACGGTGAACTCGCCATCTTCGATGGTCAGATCCAGCGGGGGAATGACCTCTACGTCGCCGAAGCTTTTGGTCACGGACTTGAGTTGTATACGTCCCATACGAAGTCTTCCTTATTTCACAGCGCCGAAAGTCAGGCCGCGGACAAGTTGTTTCTGGCTGAACCAGCCAAGGATCAGGATGGGTGCAATCGCCATGGTCGAGGCCGCGCTAAGCTTGGCAAAGAACAGGCCTTCGGGGCTGGAATAGCTGGCGATGAATGCAGTGAGTGGGGCCGCGTCGACGGCCGTCAGGTTTAGGGTCCAGAACGCCTCGTTCCAGGCTAAGATAAAGTTCAACAGAACGGTCGATGCGATGCCGGGGATGGCCATGGGTGTCAGGATATAAAGGATTTCCTCTTTCAGCGTCGCACCGTCCATCCTTGCCGCTTCAAGGATTTCCCCCGGAATTTCGCGGAAATAGGTGTAGAGCATCCAGACGATGATCGGCAGGTTGATCAGCATCAGCACCACGACCAGCCCGCCGCGACTGTCCAGCAAACCCAGCTGAATGAACAGCAAGTAAATCGGGTACAGAACACCAACTGCGGGCAACATCTTTGTGGACAGCATCCACAACAGAATGTCCTTGGTGCGTCTGGACGGAACAAACGCCATCGCCCAGGCTGCGGGTATCGCGACGATTACACCCAAAAGTGTTGATCCGCCTGCGATGATGACTGAATTCCACAGGAATCGCATATAGTCAGAGCGTTCCTGCACGATGGCGTAATTTTCGAGCGTCCAGTCGAAGTTGAGGAAGATCGGTGGGCTTGCAATCGCCTGTGCCTCGGTCTTGAAGCTGGTCAGGATCGTCCAGAGGATCGGGAAAAAGATCAGCAGACCTACGGCCCAGGCAAGGGCGGTGTTTAGTGTTTTGCGTTGTGTCGTGACGGTGCGGGCCATGGTTTGTCTCCTCACGCGTCCAGGTTTTTGCCAACGATGCGCATCAGGAAGATGGCAACGATATTGGCAAGGATGATTGCATAGACACCACCGGCTGATCCGAGGCCAACGTTCTGGCTTTCCAACACGCGCTGGAAGATCATGTAGGTCAGTGTACGGGTGCCGAAGGCGCCGCCGGTGGTCACGAAAATCTCGGCGAAGATCGACAGTAGAAAAATCGTCTGAATCAGGATCACAATCGTAATGGCGCGACCAAGATGCGGCAGAATGATGTGATAGAAGCGTTTTAGCACCGGCGCGCCGTCCATCTCGGCCGCTTCCAGCTGTTCACTGTCCAGAGACTGGATAGCCGTCAGCAGGATCAGCGTCGCAAAGGGAAGCCACTGCCAGGAAACGATCATAACGATCGAGGTCATCGAAGCCTCGGACAGCCACGAAATCGGCTCGGCCCCGAAAAAGCGCCATAGATGGGCCAGCAAACCGTTCACCGGGTCCATGAACATGTTCTTCCAGACCAGCGCTGATACGGTCGGCATGACAAAGAATGGCGCGATCACAAGGATGCGGACAACGCCCTGCCCCCACATGGGCTGATCCAGCAGCATGGCCAGCAGAATGCCCAGAATGACCGTAATCACCAGCACGCCGCCAACGATTACTAATGTTGCTTGGACCGCGGGCCAGAAGGAACTGGAGGATACGAAACGAACGTAGTTGTCGAACCCGACCCAACCCAGATCGCCTCCACGCAGCGGAAGGTACTTCTTGAAAGAAAAATACAGCGTCATCGTCAGAGGCACGAGCATCCAGCCAAGCAGCAGGACCACTGCGGGTGCCATCATCAGGCGGGCAACTGATCGAGAATGTTGAGTAGCCATAACGCAAACCCTCTCTGTTCAGGCGTAACTCAGCCTGCGAGAAAAACGCGAATTGTGGAAGGGTTGAACGGGGGGGCAGACCTCTGCCCACCCGTTGGGAGGATGCCTCAGTAACCGGCGGCTTCCATTTCTTCAGCTGTGAAAGCCTGCGCTTTGGCAAGTGCCTCCTCAACCGTTTGCTGTCCGGCATATACCGCCGAGAACTCCTGGCTCACCTGTGTGGCGATGCCTGCGAATTCCGGGATTGCGGCGAACTGGATGCCAACGTACGGGACGGGTTTCACCGTCGGGCTGTTCGGATCAGCTGACAGGATTGAGTCCAGTGTCATCTTGGCGAACGGAACCTTTTGGTATTCCGGATTCTCGTACAGAGACGTACGTGCACCCGGGGGAACGTTTGCCCATCCTTCGCTTTCGGCCACTAGCTCAATGTAGTCCTTTGAGGTCGCCCATTCGATGAATTGCTTGGCAGCATCTTCTTGCTGTGTGCCAGCAGGAATAGCCAGTGCCCACGCCCAAAGCCAGTTGGACCGCTTGCCCAATCCTGTGTCAGGTGCCAGCGCAAATCCTACGTGATCCGCGACCGTAGAGTCGTCAGGGTTGGTTACGAAAGACGCCGCAACTGTCGCGTCGATCCACATGCCGCATTTGCCCTGCTGGAACAGCGACAGGTTTTCGTTAAACCCATTGGTGGCATAGCCGGCAGGACCGGATTCGTTCATCATTTCAACGTAGAAATTCAGTGTATCTGCCCACTCGGGCTGATCGAACTGAGGCTTCCATTCTTCGTCGAACCAGCGGGCACCGAATGAATTGGACATCGCAGTGATAAAGGCTCCACCTTCACCCCAACCGGCTTTGCCACGAAGGCAGATGCCGTTGATCTCGGCGTCGCGGTCGGTCATCGCGGCGGCGGCCTCTTTGATGAACTGCCAGGACGGCGCCTCAGGCATTTCCATGCCCGCCTTTTCCATAAGGTCAGTGCGGTACATGATCATCGAGCTTTCACCATAGAACGGTGCCGCGAAAAGCGTTCCGTCATGGCTCAACCCACCTGCCATCGCTGGCAGAATGTCACCAACGTCATATTCTTCGGACAGGCCATCCAGCGGCACCAGCCAGCCATTCGCGCCCCAGATCGGCGTCTCATACATGCCGATTGTCATGATGTCGAACGTACCGCCTTTGGTCGTGATGTCGGTCGTTACGCGCTGACGCAGCACGTTTTCTTCCAACGTCACCCATTCGACGTCAATGCCGGTCGCCTCGGTGAATTTATCGGTATAGCCCTGCATCCGGATCATGTCGCCGTTGTTTACGGTCGCTATTGTTAAGGTATCCGCATGGGCTGCTGCCGTCGCGACGAGTGTCATTGCAGTCGCCGCACGAAGTGCGTTTCTCAAATACATCCCTGTCCTCCCTGAGCTTGGATGTCGTACAGAGAACGTAATGCAAAAATTGTCGCGGCGTCAATGAAAACTTTACGCGCGTTAATTTTTAAGATTAGGCGGAATCCCTCAATACCAGCCTTGCAGGGAACAACGTTTCCGACCGCGTTTCAAATTTCCCTCCACTTTCAATGAGTTCGAACAGAGTTTCGACGCTACGCCCGGCAACGTTGTCGTAATCATGGGCAGCCGTGGTCAGAGAGGGGCACGTAAATTTTGCGAAGGGATGATCGTCATTTGAAGCCAGACGCAGCGCGCAATCATCCTTTCGACCGACCCGAATCCCTTGCTCGTAGCAGGCCGCCAGAAAGCCGATTGCCAGCCGGTCATTGCTGCACAGGACCGAGTTAGTTCGCAACTCATTTTCCGCCAGAACTTTCAGGGCACCCGTGTGACCGATCTCTTCAAACGCCCAGCCCTTACCGTCGACTTTGATGATATGCGGCTCGAACCCGAGACGTTCCATGACTTCAACATAGGCTTTTCGGCGTTTATTGGCGTTCGGGTTTGCAGGTGTTCGCATTTCGAAGAAGGACGGGGGCTCGCCCGTCCGGATCATGTATTCCACGGTTTGCGACACAAAGCTGAAATTGTCCGACCCGATAAACGCGGCACCCAGACCATCAAGGTTACTGTCGAACAATACGGTCGGCACATTGGCGCAGAACCTCTCGATCACTGATTGGTCTGAGGTCCGCCCCAATGGCGCCAACAAAACCCCGGCAGGCTTCATGGATTGCAGCCCGTCCAGAATGTCGTTTTCCAGTTTTTGTTCACCATGAGAGCTAAAGAGGGACGGGCGATACCCCGCCGCGATACAGCTTTGTTCCAAATAGCGCGCGATTTCAGCAAAGAACGGATCAGCCAGATAGGGCACGACGATGCCGATATTCTTGGTCAGCTTCCGGTTCTGGTTCACCGCATAAATATTGGGGCGATAGTCGAACCGCTCTAACGCCTCTTCGATACGGGCCCGTGTTGTCGGGCGAACGCTGTCGGGATCGTGAAAGTACTTGGATACCGTAGGCCGCGAGATGCCACTGAGGGCTGCGAACTCTTCCATATTTTTTATTTTGGTCATGTCAGTCTGCCTGCGGATCTGAGCCGCCTTGATCTTATCATATTTTTACATATTCTTTGCGCGCGCTAAAAAATCAATAGCCATGCAAGGTTCGGGCGTTTCTGCGGGCAAGGGGATTGAATGTTTCTCGGGATTGATATCGGAACGTCAGCGGTCAAACTTGTCTGTGCGGATACCGATCGAATTCTTGCAACGTCTTCAATAGACATAAAGACTTCCTCGCCACAGCCTGGTTGGTCAGAGCAGCACCCGGATATTTGGTGGCAGGCGACGCGCGATGCATTGAGCCAACTTGCAAAACAAGTCACGCTGTCTGAGGTGCAGGCCGTCGGGTTGTCCGGTCAGATGCATGGGGCCGTTTTGCTGGATCGCGATCTGCGCCCGATCCGTCCGGCGATCCTGTGGAATGACAGCAGAGCGGTACGTGAATGCGATGAACTGCGCGCAGCCCAACCGCAGATTGGTCATATCGCTGGCGTTCTCCCTTTGCCGGGTTTCACGGCACCCAAAATCGCCTGGTTGAAACAACATGAGCCGGCACACTATGCTCGACTTGCTCATATCCTGCTGCCCAAGGATTACATCGGGTTATGCTTGCATGGAGAGTTGGCAACCGACACTTCCGATGCAGCCGGTACAATGTGGCTCGATCAGGCATCGCGAAAATGGCATGTCGGAGTTGCCGAAGCCACAGATGTCGCGCCCGATTGGCTGCCGCAGGTTTTCGACGGTCACGTCGTCGTCGGAACCGTGACGGTGCAAGCCGCAGCTGAAACCGGGCTGAAACCTGGCGTGCCCGTCGTTGCCGGAGGCGGAGACGCGGCAACCGGGGCGGTATCTCTGGGCGCCACCGAACCGGGACGTGGGTTCATTTCACTGGGGACGTCCGGCCAGTTGTTCGTGGCGGACCGTCGGTTCAAGCCCAATCCTGAACACTATGTGCATGCTTTTGCGCACACATTGCCCGACCGTTGGTATCAAATGGCCGCTATGCTGAACGGCGCAAGGCCGATTTCATGGATTGGTGGTCAATTGGAGCTGTCCGCTGCCGAAGTTGTTGCGCTTGCTGAAACGGTCAGCGGTGATCGCGGGCCGATTTTCCTGCCGTATTTGACGGGTGAACGCAGCCCACTTGGGGATCCACATATTCGCGCCTGTTTCTTTGGTCTTGAGGATTCGACAACGCGCGCGGATCTCTGCCGTTCCGTAGTCGAAGCAATTGCTTTTTGTTTTGCTGACGCCGCGCAGAGCTTCGGAGACACGATAGACAATCTCCCGGAACTGGCAGCAATTGGAGGAGGCAGTCAATCGGATCTCCTGCTGGGCCTGATCGCTACAGTGACGGGCAAGCCCATTTTGCGTTCGGAAGGCGCGAGTTCCGGTCCGGCCTATGGCGCTGCCCGTCTGGCAGCCTGTGGCAATGGTGCTTTGGGCAAAGCCGATCTAGCGCTTCAGCCACCAACAACGGATCGGTTCGAGCCCGCTGACATGGCCGCGCTCTTCCAGCGGTTGAGGCGATTTCGCAGGCTCTATTCTGCAGTGAACACTATCTATTAGGCGCAGGACCCATTGATTTCCATTGGGCTTCGTGTGTCCCGGTTCGAACACCGAGCGGTGAACATGTCTGATCTTTTCTCTCTAACGGATGCGCAGATGGTGCGTCTTGTGCCCCTCTTCCCTAAGTCCCAAGGTACGTCGCACGTCGATAACCCGCCTGTGCTGATTGGATTCCCGGACCGGACAGGCGTGACACTGGAACGGGCGATGCTGCTACTCGGAGGGATGCCTTGCGCTATTCGGACGCTGCTAGCCGCTGTGCATCTCTAGCGAGCAAAGGTGGAATTGAGCATTTTGCCGTCGGGTCTAAGCCGGGGACACGCGTAGCCGCAGGTTGCTGGCGTCTGAAGAGACCAACGTTGACCCCGTAGAGTTCGGCAACCTGTCTCATACTGTTGTTATGCCAAAGTTGAAAATACCAAGAAATGTTCTGTGGTTGATGAGTACCCTCTCGATTACTTTCACGCCTATCATATCTGATTTTTTTCGCGACTTCATAAACCTCTGAACACTCAGGGTTTGCGGTCGCATTCATTGTTTGTCGATCCATGCGATCTCGTTGATTTACTGAGAGATTTTCAAACCATTCGAACAGCCGCATCACGGCTCAACATCAGCGAGAACGCCGTACCGACCATAATTTCAAAAAGGGAGAAATGCGCCTGCCACCGAGGGTGGCGAAATGCCGCTTTACCGCAGGGTCCAAACTCTCGCTATGCAGCGCAATTTCCTCGCCTGAACTTCTGGTTTATTCCGCCAGAGCTTGGCATGCGCACCAAACTGGCGAATTTGAGCGACACAAAACTAACGATGTGCAGTGATAGACACCAACTGTGCACCTTTGAGCCTAACGGTACGAGTTTTCCACACACATGTTTGCGGAAAGGAGTAAGCGCATGCTTGATACATACAACATTCGCACCGCTGATATGCCGGGCGAGATGCAGATCTTGCTCGATCAATATCCACGCGACAGCTGGGAAGCACACCCTGGCTTCACCGAGAAAACCCGCCATTGGCTGGGTGCCCATCTGATGTTTCGGCGCCTTGCCCGGCTGGTTCGCTCCGATGCAGAAAGCTATCTTGAAAAGGACCTGTCCCCCGAAGAGTACGCCGCGCGCCTGTCCTATTATGGAAACGCGCTTGTTGGAAACTTGCACGGCCATCACGGTTGGGAAGATCATAGCTACTTCCCCGAGCTTTCTGCCGCGGATTCCCGCTTTGACGCCGGACTGAAGGTTTTGGAAAAGGACCATGCCGACCTCGATCTGGTCCTTGACCAATACACAAGGACGGCCAATCGTGTGATCAAGCTCATCCAATTGGATGAGGCTCAGGCCCGATCCGAAGTCGGATCTCTGCGCGACACCTCAGAAGCCATCGAGGCCTTTCTGAAACGGCACCTGAGCGATGAGGAAGACCTTGCCGTCCCAATCATCCTTCACCACCGGCTAAGAGGTTAAAGCCAAGCATGACCGATCAATCCAAACAGGAAGATCAGGCCAATGCCGCAGAGCGCGGCGCACAAGGAGAGTTCGTGCGCGGCGTCAGCGGTTTTCGGCATGCGATCGGCGACCCGGAGTTTCCGGCCGAGCCTGGGCGATATCACCTGTTTGTCGCCCTCAATTGCCCGTGGTGCCATCGGGTGACGCTAGCGCGCAACATATTGGGACTGCAGGATAGCATTTCGATGGATGTGGCCTTTCCCAATCGCACCACAGAAGACGACCCAGAGGGTCCGAACAACTGGCAGTTCGCGCCCGAGCTTGTTGCGTCGGCAACTGGGGCGACGTTGCCTGAATGCACCTTGGAAACCGCAACGGGACAAGTGTTCAGGCTGGTTCGCGACATTTACCGTGTGGAAGGATCAGACGAGCGTTCAGTTCCGATCCTCTATGACAAAAAGACCAGCCGCATCGTCAACAACGAAAGCGCTGAGATCAT
This sequence comes from Ruegeria sp. CDSB029, assembly GCF_059611125.1. Classification (NCBI taxonomy): domain Bacteria; kingdom Pseudomonadati; phylum Pseudomonadota; class Alphaproteobacteria; order Rhodobacterales; family Roseobacteraceae; genus Ruegeria; species Ruegeria sp. CDSB029. The sequence goes on along the minus strand of NZ_JBXWOX010000006.1, from coordinate 56,927 downwards.
CCGTATGTTGAATGAAAATGCGGCGCTGCTGAGCAGTTCGAGCAATGAAACCAGCCGGCCAAACCTTTACCCGGATGATCCAGCGATCCGGACTGAAATTGACGAATTGAACCAGCAAATCTTTGTCGCCATCAACAACGGGGCCTACAAAGCCGGGTTTTCGTCTGATCAAAACGTCTATGCCGCCAGTTTCGGGACTTACTTCAAAACATTGGCGCAGTTGGAAAATCGGTTGGCCAGCGATGGCAGACCTTTTCTGACCGGGGACCGATTTACAGAAGCCGATCTGCGGCTTTTCCCGACACTCTACCGCCATGACCCGGTTTACTACCTGCGCATGAAGCTGAATGGCGCCAAGATTCTTGACTACCCTCACCTCTGGCGCTGGCTTTGTCGCGTCCATGATCTGCCCGGGGTAGCAGCAAGCAGTTCACTGGATCACTGTCAGCAAGGGTACTTCGGCCGAAGCTGGAATGGTGTTATTCCCGCAGGCCCGTTTGTTCCCATGGCGTATCCCAAAGCTTATGGGCATCCGGAACTGGCAGATCAACGTGTAACCCCGTCGGTCATTTCCAAGACGAATGTTTAAAGCGCCGAAGCCGCGAAATTAGTATAAACTGGCTCGGATGTTACCAACCGAACGAGGGGTATCGCTATGGGAATTCGGCAGACTAAAGGACGCAAACGGCTTTATGATAGTGTTCTCGACACCGTAGGTGACACACCCTGTATCCGGATCAACAGGATCGCCCCATCACATGTCACGGTCTATGTGAAATTCGAGGCTTTCAATCCCGCGGGTTCGGTCAAGGATCGCCTCGCGCTGAACATTATCGAGGCGGCGGAACGTGACGGGCGGCTAAAACCCGGCCAAACCGTTGTCGAGGCCACTTCCGGCAACACCGGTATCGGCCTTGCGATGGTGTGTGCGGCCAAAGGGTATCCCCTGGTGCTGACCATGGCCGACAGCTTCTCGGTCGAGCGTCGCAAGCTGATGCGCTTTCTCGGCGCAAAGGTCGTGCTGACGCCGCGGGCCCAAAAGGGCTTTGGCATGTATATCAAGGCCAAGGAATTAGCCGAACAGAATGGATGGTTTCTGGCCAGCCAGTTCGAGACGTCAGCGAATGCCGACATTCACGAGAACACCACTGCTCGAGAAATCATGGCAGATTTCGAAGGTGAGCGGCTGGACTATTGGGTCACCGGCTATGGCACCGGCGGGACCGTTTCCGGTGTCGCACGCGTTCTTCGGGCAGAGCGCCCCGACACAAAAATCATCCTGACAGAACCCGCCAACGCAGCGATTGTGTCATCGGGTTACACAAACACCCGCAACGAGGGTCACCAACCCACCGAAAGCCATCCGAATTTTGAGCCACATCCGATCCAAGGTTGGACCCCAGACTTTATCCCATGGGTTCTGCAAGAGGCGATCGACAAGGATTACTATGATGAATTGATCCCTGTCCCCGGTGCCGAGGGGATTGAATGGTCCAGACGGCTGGCGTCGGAAGAAGGGATTTTTACGGGAATATCTGGTGGCTCGACGCTTGCTGTTGCTATGAAAGTGGCCGAGCAAGCCCCGCAGGGTTCAGTTCTGCTGGTGATGTTGCCGGACACGGGCGAGCGCTATCTATCCACACCACTTTTCGACGGAATCGAAGAAGATATGACCGAAGACGAGCGCGTGATTTCGATGTCGACACCTTCGGCACAGATGGCCGCTGAATAGGCAAAGCACACTTCATCTGGACGCTTCTATGACTATGGCATTCGGGACGGTCTGCGCCCCGAATGCGCTTTTCGCAGCGCGCTCACAACCTTCGGAACACGCAGGTCAGACTGTAGTTGAACCCGCGCAAAAAATCGTCACCGGAATGAATTCCCATTGTTAAATCAATTGTATATGTCGGGACGTTTCGCCAATTTTCGGGTTTGAAGCTTGACTCGACAACCCTCCCTTCGTGCATGATGGACGAATAAGCATCGTATTTTAGCTGCTTTTTCGAACGGTCTAAGTTCTCAGGAGGCGGACGATGGAAGCAATTGTTAACGGCATTAACTCTATTCTTTGGAACTACGTCCTGATCTACGGGTTGCTCGGCGTCGGCATATTTTTCACCATTCGTCTGGGTGCGCTGCAGTTTCTACATTTCGGCGAGATGATCCGCGTCCTTACCTCGTCCAAATCCACTGACAAACGCGGAATTACACCGTTTCAGGCACTGACCGTTAGTCTGGCGTCACGCGTTGGCACCGGAAACCTGGCCGGTGTCGCCGTGGCTTTGACCCTGGGTGGCCCCGGCGCAATTTTCTGGATGTGGATCGTAGCCCTGGTCGGGATGGCCACAGCCTATTCCGAAAGCACTCTTGCGCAACTTTACAAGGTCACGTCTTCGAACGGGCGGTTCCGTGGCGGTCCTGCTTTTTACATGGCCAATGCCCTGAACGCGCCTTGGGCCGGTGTGATCTTTTCGATCTGCCTGATCGTCAGTTTCGGCCTGGTTTTTGTCGCCGTCCAATCCAACTCAATCGCTGAGGCGTTCGAAGGCGCGTTCGGGTTGAACAAATTGATTGCTGGTCTGGCGCTGGCGGCTGCCGCTGCTGTGGTCATCTTTGGCGGCATCCGAACCATTGCGCGATTTGCCGAAATCGTCGTGCCGCTCATGGCCGGGCTTTACCTGTTGCTGGCCTGTGTTGTCGTTGTCCTGAACCTGCCACAGGTGCCTGCAATGCTGTGGTCTATCGTTGCAGGGGCTTTTGGCCTTCAGGAAGCCGCAGGCGGCGTCACAGGTGGCGTGATGGCAGCAGCGCTCAATGGTATAAAGCGCGGGTTGTTTTCAAACGAAGCTGGCATGGGCTCGGCCCCCAATATCGCGGCTGTTGCCACACCGGCTCCGCACCACCCGTCGAGCCAGGGTTTGGTTCAGGCGTTTGGCTGTTTCGTGGATACGATACTGGTCGCCACCGCGACAGCATTGCTGATCCTGCTGTCTGGCGCCATCGAACCAGACGGGGCCACCGGTATGCGTCTAACTCAGGATGCGGCAGCGGTCCATCTGGGTGAGATCGGCCGCCATTTTATCGCAATCGCAATCGTGTTTTTTGGCTTTACGTCGATATTGGGCAATTACTCATACGCAGAAAACGCCATGACGTTTCTGAAGCTGGAAGGCAAAGTGCCTATCTACATCTTGCGCCTGGGTTGTCTTGCCATGGTCGTCTGGGGCGCGGTGCAAGCGGTCAGCACAGTGTTCAATTTTGCAGATGCAGCCATGGGCGTAATGGCAACCATCAACCTGGTCGCCATCGTGCTGCTGTCGGGCACAGTGTACAAACTGACCGTGGACTATTTCACGCAGCGCAGACAGAATCTTGAGCCCCGCTTTGTGGCAAGCAAATTCCCTGAATTTGACAAAGGCGTGGATCACTCAGTCTGGACGGAGGAGGCATATGCCGAGACCCAGCGTGATTGAAACCGGTGAGTTGCAGGTCATTTTGGATGACATCGCCGATCGCGTTGCCGGCATGTCGGAACGCGGGAAGGTCGCCCAATATATTCCCGAACTTGCCAGCGTTGACCTGAACCAGTTCGGCATCGCTGTCGCACCCATTGACGGCGCGCCTGTTTCGGCCGGAAATGCGGACACGCTGTTTTCCATTCAAAGCATTTCCAAGGTTTTTTCGCTGACAGAGGCCCTGCAACATGTGGGCGCGACCCTTTGGCAACGTGTGGGGCGCGAACCTTCCGGCGATCCGTTTAATTCAATCGTCCAGCTCGAACATGAACGTGGAATTCCCAGAAACCCGTTTATTAACCCCGGCGCCATCGTCGTGGCCGACGTTCTGCTAGAAGACCGAAGCTCTGATGAGGCGGTCAATGATGTACTGAACCTTTGCCGGACGCTCGCAGAGGATGCGTCCATTCAAGTGGATAAAGCCGTTGCAGACTCCGAGATGCGGACAGGGTCCAGAAACAGGGCACTTGCGCATTTCATGAAAGCCGAGGGAAACCTAAAAGCGCCAGTCGAAGATGTTCTGTCGCTGTATTTCCGCCAATGCAGCATCGCCATGTCGTGCCGTCAATTGGCGGTTGCGGGCCGATATCTGGCCGCCGCGGGGCAGAACCCGGCAGATGCTTCAACCGTTCTGTCCGCGCAACGCGCCCGCAGAGTGACTGCGCTGATGATGATGTGCGGATCTTATGACGCCTCGGGCGAGTTTGCATTCCGCGTTGGACTTCCTGCCAAAAGCGGTGTCGGCGGTGGCATCCTGTGTATCGTACCAGGCATCGCAGCGGTCACAGCATGGAGCCCGGGACTGGACGCAAAAGGCAACTCTCATTTGGCTAGCATTGCATTTCAGGAACTGGTCCGCGCGACCGGATGGTCGGTGTTCGGGCCAAGTGTTTGACTGCCGAAACACACAGTTCACTCACGCCGCTTCTCTCGAATATTTCGCGTGGTTTTGCGCAACCTTCTGGGGTTCCTCCTGTCAGCCGCTAAGACACGTGGCATCCGGCCGGCGTGTGACTGACTTTCCCAAGAAATCTAGAGGTTACCTCCATCCGGCTTTTGCAGCGTAGCGTTTCAACAGCAAATATAATAATGTTTCAATATGACAAACAGCCTGCGCCGTGGAGTCGGTATTCTGAAGGGGAGATTGGAATGAAATTGCAGTGTGTTTTTGTGTTGTCGATGGGCTTTGCTGCCTTATCGGCTGAAGCGCAGGAAAACCCAATTCAACACGATGCGGAATTCTATATCCTTCAAGCACAGCTTGGATCGCAATGGGCCCAAGACGACGCAGCCGTTGACCAAGCATTAGCTGCGTTTCGGGAAGGTAACGGTGGAAACCCTCCAAATATCGTCAGTGTGCTGATCGATGACTTGGGCTTTGGGGATATGGGCATCCCAGAGCTGAATGCAGTACGCGGGTATGAAACACCGAACATTAATGACTTCTCGGATCAGGCCATGCGGATGGTTCGGATGTACACCGAACCATCGTGCACGCCGACGCGCGTGGCACAAATGACCGGACGCCTGCCTGTCCGTATGGGTATGGGGAACACACAAGTTGATATTGCCGGAGAAGGCCTGCCGGGTGGCGAAATTACACTCGCTGAAGTGCTTAAGCAGGCCGGCTACTCCACGAGTCATGTTGGCAAATGGCATATGGGTGACATTTCAGAAAGCTGGGCAATGAATCAGGGGTTTGACTATGCCCAGCATGCGATTCATCAGCAGGGGCAGTTAACCATATTCCACGATGACGCGATTAAGGAGCAGGTTTCCGTAGCCATCAACGATTATGACGACAAGTATACTGTCGACAAGTGGTTCCGCCCCGACGCCTCGGCCATGATGACCGTGATTGAAGGCGAGGCCGGGGGTCCCATCCGCGAAATTAGGATGAAACCCGGCGAACGTTGGAACGCGGCCAAGTATGACGAGATGAACCAAGCCTTCCAAGACAAGACCATGGAAGAACTAGAGCGCTTGGCTGGTGGCGAGGATCAGTTCTTCCTGCAATACTGGCCGATGATCCCACTGGACAACACACGGACCGGCCGGACCGGACCAAAAAGCGCAAATGGCGGCCTTTATGTCGACAAAATGCAGCTACTTGACCAATGGCTTGGAGATCTCTTTGCCAAGATTGACGAGCTTGGATTGGCTGAGAACACCATCGTTATTGTAATGGGCGACAACGGCCATTTTACCAAATATTCACCGCAATCTGGGTTCACACCGATGATCTTCCGTGGCGGCAAGGCCGACACCACTGAAGGTGGCGTACGAGTTGACGCCTTTATCCGATGGCCCGGCATGATCGAAGCGGACGGGCTGCTCAACAGTATCATCCACGTCTCGGACCTTTATACCACCTTGTCGCGCTTTGCCGGTGCTGATGAGTTCATACCGCGCGACCGCCTGATTGACGGAGTGGATCAATCCGCTGCGCTACTTTTCGACGATGAATCCAAATCGCGTCGCGATCACGTGATCATCTATTCGGACAAAAAACCCGAGGCGATCGTCAAGGATCAGCTCAAACTCATCTTGCCGCCTCCGGGCAAGAACCCGATCGCGGCCAAGTTCTTTGACCTCTATCGAGATACTCGTGAAGAATTTTCAGTCTCGACCGAGGTTGGCGCATGGGGCGGCCAGGAATTTGTGCGCATCTTGGGTCGTCACATGGCACGAAAGGAAAAATTCCCGGATGTGCCTCCAGCATATGGCGCGCCCTACGAGGGGATCGAAAACACCCGCCCCGAAACCCAGCTAGCCGTCGACGCGTTTCTCATAAAACGCGCGGCACCACAGCAATAATCCCTGACCGCCCGCAGTTTTGCCGCAGGCGGCCTATTGGAACCCGAAAATAGGATAACCATATGGCAGGAAACATCATTTTCGCTCTGGGTTTAGTCGTTTCACTGGGTATCGGGTTCGTCTATTTCCGCGATCTTGGCGACATTTCGCAAATGGTGCTTAAGGTTAAACGCAAAAACATGATCCGGTTTATCCGACACGAATACCGCCTGATCGCAGTGGGGTTGAGCGGATTTGCCGTCGCTACGCTTGCGCATTTCATTCTGGGCGGCGGCCCGTTCTGGCTGTGGCTGATTGCGGCGCTGCTAGTTTTGGTTTTGTATGGATTTCCCTATGTGTGGGTCCATCTGGGGCTGAGGAACCAACTCAACACTGCGGCCTTCTTTCCTATTGCCGAGGCGCAAAAATTCATCGGCCCGACCGCGCCGGTCATCGTTATTGAAAACAATGGTCACGCCCGCGCGCATCCCGATGCGCAAATCATGCGACCCCACTTGGCCGGCAATGCTGACGGGCTGGGTGGCGAAGATATCGTCATGACCTTTTGCGCGATGGCCAACCTTGGGCAAGGCTATGCCCCACGCATCGAGGGCAACCGACTGGATCTTGAAGTTCTGGCCCAACACGGCAACAACCTGATCCTGCGGGACAACGAAACCGGGGAACCCATCCAGCAGATCTATGGGTTTCGCGAGACGGATCGCGATACTGGCGCGGATGGGCCCGCCTGCCCTGTGCGCCCCGAAGCAAAGATGCAGCCCTGGCCCACGTATCGGATGACGTTCCGCGGATTTCAAAAAGCGTTTCCCGATGGCGAGGTGTATCTGAACAAGCCCTCGCCGAACCCGTTTTTGCGGCTGCTGGATATGGTGACGGAGATAACATTTGGCTGGGGGATCGCGCGCCAGCATCAGGAAGATGCGCCCGTCATGGACAACATGGACAGTTCGGACAATCGGCTTCCGAACAAGACCTATGTCTGGGGCATCACGATCGGCAACGACGCTGCCTGCTGGACCGATGATTTCGTGGTCGAGAATGACTGGATCGTAAACGCAAATGTCGGTGGGCGTGACGTGGTTGTCAGTCTGGACCCAAAGTACGAAAGCCTCGGCGTTTGGTACAATGACAGAGGTCAGCCCATCACCCGCTGCGATTTCTGGGGAATGTCGGATCAGGGAAAATTGCAACGCGTCGAGACCCTGCGTGCCGGTGTTTTCTGGCATGTCTGGTCCGAGTTCTTTCCGGAAACCGATATCAACCGTGTCGGACCGCGCGTTCAACAGTCTGGCGAAGCCGCTGAATGAGTGAGCAATCAGATCAGATTGCCAAATTGGAACAAACGGAGGATCAAAATGGTCTTTAAGAGGGAAATAACAACCGCTGCGTGGGCCGTGGCGGTCTGGATACCAATGACAACTGCCGCTGTGGCGCAGCAATCCGATTGGTCCTATGAGGCAACAATATACCTGTTCATGCCTGAAACAGAGGTTACGCAAGAAACGGCCCGCGGCACTGTTGATGGAACGCTGAGTTTCTCTGACGCGCTAGAAAATCTCGATCTGGCCTTCATGGGCGTCCTTGGTGCATCAAACGGGCGCTGGTCACTATTGGCCGACTATAACTACGTGGACGTCTCTTTCAGCAATGACACGCCCGGTCCGGCAAGTTCTGGTCTTGAAACCTCTCTCACAACGCAATTTTTCAGCGGTTATGTAGGTTACCGGGCTTATACTACAGATACGTCCTACGTGGACCTGGTCGGCGGTTTCCGCTGGTTTCGGACGCAGACCGATTTCACCGTCCTTCCCGGAGCAGCCCCGGGCCGGTCCGTCAGTGTCGATGAAAGCTGGACAGACCCGGTCATCGGCGTTCGAGCCCGCGTCGCATTCAACGACAGGTGGTCCGGCACTGGCTTTTTTGATTACGGCGGCTTCAGCAGCGACAGCGAAACATGGCAGGTCTTGCTGACTGCGGATTATGAAATCAACGACAGGTGGGTGATCCGCGGCGGTTATCGCTATATCTCTTTCGATCACGAGATTGACGGCAACGATTTCACGTTCGAACAGTCCGGCCCCATGATTGGTGCGACTTATCGGTTCTGAGGGGCTCTTTTAGCCCTTCAAACCTTACCCTATCCAAAGTCACTTAAACATCGGGGTGATCATGACCGCGTAGTTGTCGGCCAGCATGGCGGCGTCTTCGCGGTTGAATTTGACTGACGAGAGCATACGCAGGTCGACTTGCGTGGGCCCGTCAAATAGCTTTGCAACATCGACGTTCATGTGCAGGTCCACATCGCCCTCAACAACGATATCCGGTGGCAACTGGATATCGACCTCGCGCGCGTTTTCCGAAAACCCAACGTGATAGACCAACGGCGAGACCTCTTCGCCAATCCGCAGCGTTCCTTCCATCACGACGAATTTATAGCCGACCTCCCAATTCCATGCCATTTGACTGTTGGGATCAAGATCCCCGCGCGCTTGGATCGAGCCATTGGCTTCTGGGTCTACGCCGATCATGAAACGGATGTGCTCAATGCTGCTCAAGGGAATGTCGTTCAGCCTGATCGAATGGGTTGTTTCCGGATTGTCGAACCGGAGCAGATGATAGCTGTCAGGCTCAGCAAACAGCGCTCCATCTTGCGAGAGGGTCAGGTTGCTGAGGTAGAGCCGGAAGTCACGAACCCTGAACGTGCCGCGCCCGGCGGGGTTTTCGTACACGAACTCATCAAACACCAACGGATGATCACCCATCTTCGCATGAAAGGTCAAAGTAATCGTCGTAGTGCGCTGAGGACCAAGGGCAAAGAACAGCGCTCCGCCAACGAACAACAGTATCGCAAGCGCCGTCATCCAAATACGCATCAGCCGTCTCCTTCGAACGGATTGGAAAACTGTGTGTTTGTCAGAAAACCCTCATCCGTCAGCGTGTTCAGGAACGCGATGATGGACTGCACCTCGTCGGGCGTCATACGCAGGCCCACAGTGCCCTGCCCGGCCTCTGGCGCATTGTCGGCCTCAAGGATCAAAGGGCTGAGCGTATCGCTGACGACAATCCCGTCATTGTAGTGATCCATGACCTCTTCCAATGTCTCGAACCGGCCATCATGCATGTAGGGCGCGGTTACTGCGATGTTGCGCAGTGTCGGCACTTTGAAGAAGCCCTTGTGCGCCGGATTGCCGGTCACGGCCATCAGGCCATCCGGCAGGTCGTCATCGGAATCCAGCCCATTGTTTGAAAACCCATCCAATGCGTCCCGAAACCCGGAAGTCAAAAACTGGCTGTGGCAGTCGATGCAGTTCCCACCACGTAATGAAACCTTGGTGTCCGGATGCGCCATGAATAGTTTGCGCCCGTGTTCTTCCTGCGCGGTCAAACGCACTTCGCCACGCAGAAACCTGTCGTATTTTGAAGCCGACGAAATCAGCATTCGCATGAAGGTCGACAATGCCCGGGCCACGTTTTCGGCGCTGACTTCCCCGTATGCCTTGCGGAACATCCGCCGATAGTCGCGGGATGCCTGCAATTCTGTGACAAGCTCTCCTAGGTCCTGATCCATCTCGTCCGGGTGTTGAATCGGCATCAATGCCTGCGCTTCCAACGACGTTGCGCGACCGTCCCAGAAGAACCGCTCTTGGCCCCAAAGAAGGTTGGTCAAACTCATGGAGCTGAACTCCAGCTCTCCGCCCGACAATGCGGGCGACTTTGCCAGACCATCAGTGAAGGCAAGAGCCTGCATATGGCATGTCGCGCAGGACACCTGATTGTTGCCGGACAGGATAGGGTCGTAGAACAGGTGGCGCCCAAGGGCAAAGGCCTCTTCCGTCAGCGGGTTGTCCGGCGGCACAGCAAAGCGTCCGAAAACAAAAGGCGCCGAGAAGCCAGCAATCGGCGTCGCCGTCGGCCTGCGTGCCCGGTCCCAGAAAACCCACGCCGTCGCCGCGATCACCACGGCGACGGCCGCTGTCAAAAACACCCGAAGCATAACGCCCCCAGAGCATTAGTGGTGGTGCACAAAACCCGAACCGAACAGCCCTTCAACGTTGTCCACGCCTTTGTTGTAGCGCTCCTTGAAATTGACCTCGGCGATACGTTCGCCGGTCTCAAGATCATGGATCGTGATCGTGTGTGCGTTCAGGTCGGCAATAAAATCCACATCCGTTGGGTCGTCATCAGCGGCGTTGCCCAGATTGAGCAGGTTATTTTGAACGGCGATCAGGTCTCGGCCCGAAGCGGACGTGAAAAAGATCATGTGATGTGCACCCGGATCAGCAACTATGTCCGGCCCGCTGGACACAAGCTCGGGCAGTGCGGCCATTTCATAGCGCTTCACAACACCCGGTAATCCATGAGAGATGAACAGTTCATCTTCAGTGCCATAGAACTCGAGCGGAACAGCGGTTTCATTGGCCACGCCACTATATATGACTTCGGCTTCACCAAAGGTTTTGGAACCGGCGTCATAGGGGATTTTCCAGGTCTCGAACCCGAACATCGTGTTGGCCAGAATGGCCGGTTCAATGTCAGCGTGCATGTCAGGCCGCGCGAACAGCACCTCGACCGGTGAAGACGGAAAATTCAACGGCTTTTCGTTTTCCACAACGATGTTCTGAATGGGTTCAAGCGTGTTGAGGTCTATGATCGTCAACACATTTCCAACGCCAGTCGTCATATCGGGATGTATCGTCGAGGTGACCACCATGCGGTCGTCGAACGCAGATATCCCGTGTGGGTACATGATATATGGCTCACCTTCGCCGACTTGGCTTTTGCGTGCTTCGATAATTTTGACCACCTCATTTGTCTGAGTGTCGAAAACACCGACCGAGCCGCCATCATCGCCCCCAGTGCCACCCATGAAGGTTACGAACATATACTCCTGCCCGTTCGACGTGGCCCACATAATGTCCTCGCCAACGATCTGCCCTTGGGTATCCAGACAGGTAAAGCCTTCGATCACAGGCGTTCCGCTGGAATCGCGGGACAGCCCGATCTCGGCCAGGCTGCAGGACGGGTCCAACCCGGTCGAATAGAGACGCCCGTTCGGGCTGTAGTAGAGGTGATGCAATGGATGCTGAATATCCGGCTGTTCAACTTCGCTCAGTAGCTCTCCGAACTGGTCGGATTCCGGATCCAGCTCAACAATCGCGATGCTGTGATTTGTATCCAACGTCGGCAAACCGCGCAGCAGAACCATGCCCTGACTTTCCTCGCGGGTCTGAGACTGCGCCGGCGTTAGGCCAACCATCAACAGCCCCGCACCGAAAAGTACGCTTTGCGCAAGCAATTTGAATTTCATAATTTCCCCCCTTGCGATGAAACTTCTAAAAATGTTTTTGAAATTCACTTTACGTAGCGTCATATCACATTCAGGAAACTGCATCAAATTGGGGTGCAATCGACCAAAGAAACGCCGCCCCGAACGGGACGGCGCAAGCTGAATACCTGCAGGTCGACTTCTTTATGACGCTTGGACGGCCTTCATAAAGCGGTCGCGGATCACAACTGGGTCCATCGTGATTACCGGCATCTTGGCATTGCCGCTTTCGCACTTGCTGACGATGATTGTCATTTGGGCGCTGTCGAGCGCTGCCTGCAATGCGGCTCCAGTGTCTTCAGCCTGGCACTCGACCACATTCTCGCAGCCACATGCCTGCGCCACGGCTGCCAGCGACGTCTTCTTACCTGCATAAGTCGGCTGATCCCCGGTCGACCCATAAGATCCGTTATCGACGATCAGCAGAATGTAGTTGTCAGCCACGTTATTGGCGATGGTCGGCAAGGTTCCGAGGTTGGTCAGGATAGACCCGTCGCCATCGATTACGATGACCGGCTTTGGTTGCGACAAGGCCAGACCCAGACCAATACTTGAGGCCAGACCCATAGTGCCCAGCATGTAGAAATTGGTAGGTTGGTCGTCGATTGCATGCATCTCCTGACTGGGGATGCCGATGTTGCAGACAACCAATTGATCCCGCAGGATTGGTGCAATTTCTTTCAGGATTTCAGAACGGATCATTGGTCGCCATAGCCTCCCCAGAAATTGGCGTCGGTCAGGATCGCAACCGGCTTGTTGCACATAAAGGTGTATTTCAGGATCGCATCCAGCTCCTCGACATCCGATTGATGATGGAAGTGGTAGGTCGGGATGTTCATCTGTGCCAGAAGCGCCTTGGTATGCACTGCCATTTCGACTTGGCAGGCGACGGGTTCGCGCAGCTCTCCACGATATGAGATCAGCATGGGCAAAGGCATCCGGTAATACTGGATCAGCGTCGCCAACGTGTTGATGGTTACGCCGATGGCAGTGTTCTGCATGATTATCGCGGGGCGTTTGCCACCCATCCAGGCACCGGCACACAGGCCCATGCCTTCATCCTCTTTGTTCGATGGGATATGATAGATGCCGTCACGCGCGTCGATTTCGTCGATGACTCCGGCCAATTGCTTGCATGGAACCGTGGTGACGAATGAGATGTCGTTGGCCACCAAATCGTCGGTGATCTTTTTGTCTATGTTCATGTCCGATATGTTAGTCCTGTATGGGGCGCAGTTAGCGCGATTGACGGGTTACAGCCCGCGGTGCACGTGCACGGCGCAAGACGCATGACGGACGACGCGTGAGGCGGTCGATCCCAGAAAATAATCGCTGACACCCGGTTCATGCGAACCGATGACGATGCAGTCAAATTTGTTTTGTGTCGCAAAGTCGATCACCGTGCGGGCCGTGTGACCTTTGACAATCTCGGCCTGAACGCCCTCAAGCCCCGAAACTTTTTCCCGCAACAAGGTGCGTGCCGCGCGAAAGCCTTCGGCGACGACATCCTTGTCGAGATAGGCACTGACAGAACCCTGAGGCATCTCGTAGACATGCAGGGCCACAATCTCGGCCCTTTCAGCCGATAAGGCCTTGGCGATTTCCAAAGTGTGCGGTGAAATCCCATGATCCAACGCCATTGGGACGAGAATTTTTTTGTACATGAATACCTCCGTTTCTGCCTGGACTAGATCCAGGGTGCGAGGATGATTTTGGGTGCGGCCACGGCACCTTTCCGCAAATCGCGAAAGGCGTCGGCAGCTTCAGACAAGGTCCGTTCCTCTATCCAGTCCAACGAACCCAAACGGCCATTGAATATCGCCTGCGCGGTCTTTCGGAAATCATCGGCAGTATAAGTATAGGTGCCGATAAACGTGATCTCCTGCAACGTCATACGACGTATATCCAAACCGCCCGTATCCTCACCCAACCCAACATGCACGATAACGCCGCCCGGTTGAACCTTTTCGGAAGCGGCCGCGCGGGTTGCAGAATACCCCACTGCGTCAACAACCAATGAGAACGTATCATCCGTGGCTTCGACCACATTAAAAGAGTTCAAACTTTGCAGATAGGCGCGCCGCACGTCATTCGGCTCAACGATGACAACATCATCGAAGTCAGCTGCCGCCAGTGCCAAAGCTGCGGCCACACCAATCGCGCCGCCGCCTATCACCAACGCATCACGCGCCATTCCCTGATGCAGCGCCTCAAGCCCCAACCGAACCGCGTGCCAGCTAACGGCCAATGGCTCTGCCAGGGCGGCCTGCTGAAAGGATACGTGGTCCGGCACCTCAACCAGATTTGCATCCGGCATTGCAATATATTGAGCAAAAGCCCCTTCACGCGGTGGCATCGAGATGATCTGCCGGCTGGGACACAGGTTTTCCCGCCCAGACTCACACGCCGGGCAGACACCGCAGTTGACCAAAGGATTGATCGTTACGCGCGTACCGTCGCGTGGACCTCCAACAATCGTCCCTGCGGCCTCGTGGCCCAGAATAAGTGGTGCAGGTCGGCGTGCGTCGTGACCCAAATAGGCGTGCATATCCGAGCCGCAAATCCCGACAGCCTCGACCCGGATCAGTTGCTCACCTATGTCGGGCGCTGCATCTGGTACGTCCTCATAGGTCAAATGCTCAACACCCTGATAAACAAGCGCTTTCATTTCGCGGTAAACCCTCCATCGACCATCAAAACTTGCCCTGTGACGTAGTCGGATGCCCGTGAGCACAAGAACAGGATCGGCCCATCGATATCCTCCATCTGCCCGTTTCGGTTCATGCAGGTTTGCGCCGCGTTACGGGTTGCCCGGTCGGGGTCATCGAACACAGCCTGCGTCAGTTCGGTCGGGAAAAACCCTGGCCCGATGGCGTTTGCAGTGATGCCGTCAGCGGACCAAGCCTCGGCCATGGCCCGCGTCAGTTGCCCGACCCCGGCCTTGCTGGCCCCATAAGCAATACCGCCCGGAAAAGCACGCATGGTCTGAAGCGAGGCGAAATTCACGATCCGCCCCCACCCCCGGGCTTTCATCGCAGGAACCATTGCCTGGCTTAGGAAGAACGGCGCGCTCAGGTTCAGCTCAAGCGTCTTGTCCCAGCCTTCGGTGGTCACGTCATCTGCCACTTCGCGCGTGTTGATACCCGCCGCATGCACGATGATGTCCGGCGCGCCAAAACTGGCTGCGACTTCCTCGGCGAGCGATGCCACGCGCGACCGATCGGCCACGTCGGCAACAACTGTGGCCACGCTGTCGCCCCCTTCAGCTTGCAATTCTGCCAATGCTTCCGGTCGACGGGCGACGCCGACGACGCACGCACCCGCTGAGGCCAACACAAGCGCTGCACGACGCCCAAGGCCCGAGCTTGCGCCGGTCACGCAAGCGACACGCCCGGTCAGATCAAACAACGCGCGCGGATCATTCATCGGCAGTCAGGTTGAACTGTTCGTCAGGGAAGTATTTGGCAAGGCGCACGTCCGCAGCCCGCGCATGCCCTTCCATACCCTCCAACCGGGAAATGCGAGCGGTCGCCTCGGCAATGGATTTCGAGCCTTCGCGTGTAGCGCGCTGCCATGTGACGATCTTCATGTACTTATGGACGCTCAAGCCACCGGTATAGCTGGCCGCGCCGGATGTCGGCAGAACGTGGTTCGTACCGGTCGCCTTGTCACCGTAGGACACTGTGGTTTCTTCACCCAGAAACAGCGATCCATAGCAGGTCAGCCGACCCAGCCACCAATCCAGATCCTCGGCCTGAACGGTCAGGTGTTCGGGCGCATAATCGTCCGAACAGGCCGCCATTTCTTCACGATCTGAACAGACGATGACCTCGGCATAGTCGCGCCACGCAGCAAAGGCGTTTTCCCGGTTGAGTTCAGGCAGATCCTCGATCAGCGCTGGCACCAGCTCCATGACTTTTTGCGCAAGGTCCCGGTCATCCGTCACCAGCCAAACCGGAGAGTTATAGCCGTGTTCCGCCTGGCTCACCAAGTCGGTGGCCACCACTTGCGCATCTGCGGAACCGTCCGCAAGGATCAGGCTGTCCGTCGGCCCGGCAATCATGTCGATGCCAACTTTGCCATAAAGAATGCGCTTTGCCTCGGCCACAAACTGATTGCCTGGACCCACAAGAATATTGGCGCGCGGCAGGCCAAACAAACCGTAGGTCATCGCGGCCACGCCCTGAACGCCACCCATGGCCAGAATGCTGTCTGCACCGCAGATATGCGCCGCATAGACAATCGCAGGCGCCACGCCTTCACCCGGGCGCGGCGGCGAACAGGCTGTAATGTGGCGGCACCCAGCAACCTTGGCGGTGGTGACCGTCATGATCGCGCTGGCAATATGGCTATAGCGCCCGCCGGGCACATAGCAGCCAGCCGCGTCCACAGGGATGGCCTTTTGGCCAGCGATAAAGCCCGGGACAATTTCCATCTCAACGTCAGACACCGTGGACTTCTGCGTTTCGGCGAATCGGCGAACATTGTCGTGAGCAAACCGAATATCCGCCTTGAGCCTTTCGGGGACAAGCGCGCAGGCGGCCTCGATCTCTTCGGCAGTCATCAAAACGTTGCCGTCAAACTTGTCGAATTTGACCGCATATTCCAGCGCTTTGGCATCCCCGCCAGCCTCAATGTCGGCAAGGATTGTCTTCACGGTGTCATGCACTTCCGTGGCATGAGATTGAGCCGTCAGGGTCGCCTTTTTCAGATAGTCGCGAGGCATATTCAGTAGGTCCTATTGGTAGATTTCAGGAAGCAAGGTGGTCGAAACCGCCGGAACGTAAGCAATCAGAAGAACTACGATCAGCATTGTTAATACGAATGGTATAGCACGGGCCGCAATCTTCAGAATGGACTCACCCGTAATGCCAGATACGACGAACAGGTTCAGGCCAAGCGGTGGCGTGATAAACCCGACACCCAGCGCGGTAATCATCATGATGCAGAACTGAATTTCGTTCATTCCGATGTTATCGGCCAACGGTTTAAGGATCGGGGCGAGTATCACGATGTTGGGGGTCGTTTCCATAACGCAGCCCGCAGCAATCAGGATACCGATCATCAGCAGGATCAGCAGGTACGGATCGTCGGTCAGCGAAGTGATCGAGGCGACGAACCCTTGCGGCACGCCCATGATCGCCAGCGCCTCGGCCAAGGGGGCTGAAAAGGCAATGATCGGCAGGATCACCCCGTTCACCTTGGCTGAGCTGACCAACATCGACGGAAAGTCGGCCAGTGTCAGGGTGCGCATGATGAAACCCATGATGATGGTGACAACCACGGCGGTAGCGCCCGCCTCGGTTGGGGTCAGGCGACCCGAGAAGATGCCATAGAAGATAATCCCGGGCACAATAAAGGCGTACCAGCCGGATTTCAGGGCCTTGCCCAAATTGGCCAGCCACTCGCCCATCGTCATCAAGCCGCCACCCTCATAAGCGTAAAGACGGTTCATGATGATGTTGGTGATCAGGATCGAAACCAGAATGGCCAGACCGGGAATCAGGGCAGCCAGGAACAGGGTCGACGCGGAAATCCCCAGCACCAGACCGATGATGATGTAGGCAATCGACGGTGGGATCAGGATGCCGGTACAGGCCCCGGCCGCGACCAAGGCGCAGGCGTAGGGGCGCGGATATCCACTTTCGACCAGCCGGTTGATGGTCATGCGACCGACAGCGGCCGCGCCAGCGGCATCCGAACCCGAAATGGCGGCGAACATGCCGCAAACCAGAACGGTGGCCGAGCCAAACCCGCCTTTGGCGAAGCAAGTCAGCGCCTCAGCCACATCCAGAAATTTACGTGACAAACCTGTACGGACCAGCACGTCACCTGTCAGGATAAACAGCGGCACGGCGGTCAGGGCAAAGGCGTCGATCCCGGTAAACAGGCTCTCGCCCACCAGACTCAGCGGTAGATCGCCCGACATGACTAACATTACGATCGCGGCAGAACCAATCGCTGCCCAAACCGGAACAGCCATGGCGATCAGAACAACGAACAGAATGACGGGCAGGTAGAAATCCCAGCCCAGTTCTACGGTTTGATTGAGAGTATTCCAGAGCATCTCAAATCCCCTCAGTCAAACAGCTTGTCACCTTCGAAGACGGGCGTGCCGTCGCGAAGGGATTTGAAGTCACGCATAAACGATTGGATCAGGCGCCAGATCATCAGCGCGAATCCGGTCGGCACTGCCATCAGGAACCAGACCTTCGACACCCGGAGGCCGTCAGTCACTGATCCAAACTTGGCCGAGACGTGAACCGCCTCGTACGACCAGTAAAGCGCGATCACAGCGACTGCGAACATCACCAGATCGCCGAAGATGTACAGTAGGGCCTTGGGACGCGGCCCGAGGTAGTGCATGACGACATCAATCCGGATATGCGCCCGCTCTTTGACCGCCGCCGCAGCGCCGATCCAGGCCAAATAGATGAAGGAATACCGGACGATTTCTTCCCCCCAGATCGAGGAATAGGCGAATATCTCGCGTCGCAGAACCTCGATGGCCATGGTGATGACCAGCATCACGTAGAACACCAGCAGCAGCCAGCGCTCGGCGTTGCGATCTATGTTTTGGAGTAAGGTCATCGGTTCCCTCGGCGACAGAACAGTCAGGCGCGGCCTTCTGTTTTGGGCCCTTTCAGGCCTGACTGCTGTTGAGTGATTGCGGACGCCAAAAAGACGTCCGCCGGTTTAGGTCATGCGTCGTGGACGTAGTATTTTCCTTGTGTCCCGGCCGCCTCGACCAGTTTCTCAAAGGCGTCCATCGACCCGGCCAGCTCTGTCTTGAACGGATCCCAATCGGCGTTTTGGTAGCCCCCAACGCTTTCCCACTCGGCCAGTTGATCCACGTTAAGCGAATGGAACTCCACTCCGGCCTTGTTCAGTTCGGCCATGGCAAAGGCACGGGCCGAGGGAACTTTGGAAAGGTTCTGATGACTGGTCATTTCCGAACCCCACATGATGCCTTCCTGAACGTCCGGCGGCATCGAATTGAACCATTCGAGGTTACACGAATAAACCTGGCTGTCCGGAACGGCCTGCGTAAAGGTCACGTGGCTGAGGATGTCCTTGAAGCCAAACACATACAGCGCTCCGACCGATGGATCGAGCGCATCCGCGACACCCTGTTTGATCGCCGAGGGGGTTTCACCCCAAGCAACAGGTGTCGGGTTTGCACCGACCATGCGGTAGTACTGCTGCAGCATTTTCGAGCCGGGTACGCGGAACTTCACGCCGCTCATGTCACCCGGCGTGATGATTGCATTACCGCCCTGACGCACGGCAACAACGCGCGGGTCGATCACCACATAGAACAGGGCCTTGAAGCCAGCGGCCTCGACTTTCGGGTGAACTTCGTTCTGCCATGTGTCGGAATGCACAAGGTTGGTGAACCGTTGGTTCGAACCGCACAGATACGGCATGTTGATAAGATCAACGGTCGATGCGAAAGGTGCGAAGTTGGACAGCGAATGCTGCGCCGCCTGAATGGTTCCGCCCTGCACTTTCTGCACCAATGCACCACCGGCACCCAGCTGACCACCAGGCGCAAGCTTGACGTACACCTTGCCGTTCGTCGCGTTCTGGATGTTTTCTTTCAGATCAAGCTGCATGATAGGATAGCTGCGTGACGCGCCCAGTACATATGCGGTCGCGACCGTCATGACATGGTCCGCTGCCTTTTCACGCTCACTTTCTTCTTTGGCTGTCTGCGCCACAGCCTCGGACGACCAAAGGACGCCGCCTGCACCTGCGACCAGCGCTGCAGTGAATGACCCACTGGCGCTCAGCTTTAGGAAATTACGGCGTTCGACGGACGCCAGTTCATTTCTGTCGTTTTTCATTTAGTGCCCTCCCAAGCAAAAAATTCAGCCACCCTTTTTTGCATCGCGGACAGCTTCCCTTTTTAGAATTGCGACAACGAACAGGATCGATGCCGCGAACAGAACCAACATCTCTCCGACGTCACCAAGAAAGGCGCTGTTTGCAAAAGCCCCCAGCGCCACGTTCGCAAAATAGATGGCAAACACGAGTGCGGACGCAGCAAGAAACATCTCTTGGACTCCCTTTTCAGATTCGGCCCAACGCCATTTGTAAGCGCTTACATTCAAAATGCAAGCGCTTACATATCCACTTCCCTCTGGCGGCAGTTGAGTTTAGAGTTATTGGCAAAAGCAAATTGTGAGTTTGGAAATGGAGAAACCTCGGTCGGCGCCGACACTGGATGATGTGGCAAAAATGGCCGACGTTTCGACGGCTACTGTGTCGCGTTGCCTCAACAGCCCGGACCGAGTGGTCGAAGCGACCCGCAAACGCGTCCTTTCGGCAGTTGATGCGCTGGGGTACACGCCAAACTTTGCGGCGCGCGTAATGGCCGCCAAGCGGTCGTTCACCATCGGGGCGATCATACCGACCATGGAAAACGCGATCTTCGCGCGTGGACTTCAATCCTTTCAGGAAGAGTTGCACCAGCGCGGTTATACGCTGCTGGTCTCAAGTTCAGCTTACAAACCTGAAATCGAAGAAGAGCAAATCAGGACCCTGATTGCACGAGGGGCCGACGGGCTGCTGCTGATCGGACATGACCGCGATCCCAAGATCTACGACTTTCTGAGCCAGCGGAAAATTCCGGCATTGATCGCATGGTCCTATTTGCCGGACTCCAAGTTGCCTTCCGTCGGATTTGACAATCGCGCGGCCATGTTCGACCTCGCCAGCCATGTTATTGAAATGGGGCATACACAGATCGGCGTGATCTCGGGTCTCGTAGACGGGAATGATCGCGCCCGGCTCAGGGTTCAGGGCATCCGGGATGCGATATCTGATAGCGGGCTCGCGGCCAACAATCTGACTCTTGTCGAAACATCCTATGAGATCGAAAACGGTGCCAAAGCCTTCCGCGACCTGATGAACGCTGACCCGCCGCCGACTGCAATCTTGTGTGGAAACGATGTGTTGGCCGCAGGTGCCTTGCGACAGGCCCAAGAGATGGGGTTGGACGTACCTGGCGATGTATCGATCACGGGTTTTGACGATATCGAACTGGCCAGAATTGTTTCCCCGGCCCTGACGACCGTGCATGTGCCACATCGTGAAATGGGGCGCAAAGCGGCCCTGCAACTGGTGGAGATGGTCGAGAACCAAACCGCCGGGACTGGCGAACAACTGGCGACGAGAATTGTAAATCGACCGTCGCTTGGTAAGCCTGCGCCGGGCTAAGCCGCCTCCCCCTCCATCGTGCGGAAGTCGTTTTTTAGCCAAGGATGCTTGGCGCACATTGGGCGCGTGAAATGTTGCCGGATCAGTTTCACCATAACTTTCTGGATCAGTTCCGAGGTCGTCACGGGATACACTTCGGTCGTGAACAGCGACACGGTTCGCACGAAGTTTCTACCGGGAAACGGCATGGCTTTGACACTGTTATGGAACCGCTGGGTCCGATGAAAACAGGCGGCCGTCGTGATCGCCCAACCGCTACCCTGGGCCACCAAACCGATGATCGACTGGTTGCATTCCAGTTCGAACCTGTTCGGCAAGCTGAACTTGCTACGCGCCAGCTGGATCTCGATTTGCTTCCCGATCACGTAGTCCCGAGAATATCGCAACAGGGGTAGATCCGCGTCCGGGTGAAACAACTCTTCGGGCGACCCTTCAAAACTGTTGGGAAGCACGACCAAAAACGGGTCGCGCATCAACGGGTACTCGATCAACCCTTCGGTACGTCCCGGTGGTCGGGTGGCAACACCCACATCCAATTTATGTTCCTGTAGCTTGGAGAGGATTTCGTGGCTGGGACGCGTATAGTGACGAAAATTGCAACGCGGCAATGCCTGCGCCAGAAACCGGACCATATCAGGCGCGATCTGGTTGTCGAAATCGTCAATAAGGGCCAATCGCAGGTCGGTCGCATGTTGCCAATTGCCCGTTCGGATTTCGGCCTCGCCGCGTTTCAGAACAGTCAAACCGTCGCGGACATATCGCGCAAAGACTTCGCCCGCGGGCGTCAGGCCCATGGGTCTGCGCCCATGATCGACCAGCTCGATACCAAGCGTGTTTTCCAAGCTGCGCAGGTGGTTCGAGACCGTGCTGATCGACAAACCCGTTTCGGACGCGACCTGTTGGATCGATCCGGATTTGGCGATCAATTGGAAGATTTCCAACCATCTCAGGCTCAGCGATTTGGACATGGGTGCCAATCATTGTTTCGATTTGCTCGAAACTAGCCAAGCAAAGATTTACTCTTGCGGCAATGCCAAAGTTCCAGTTACGCCTTCATCCGGTCAAAGCCCGGGTCATATGGGCACGACGGAATGACCGTTGCGCGCACACGCTGACCGCAACTGTCCAGATCCATTTCACATCCGATATCCGCGTAGGCGGGATCGACAAATGCATGCGCCAGATTCAACTCGGTGCGGTGCCCCCATTCGCCCGATGTGACGGTTCCAACCACCTTATCCCCCTGCATCAATGACGCTCCAGGATGTGCAGGACCGAAGGTTGAGGAAACCTGAAGCACGACAAACTTCTTGCGAAGCTTCTCCAATTGCCGATTTAACAAAGCGTTCCGCCCGACAAAATCTCCCTTATTCATTCGGACGAACCTGTCCAATCCTGTTTCATAGGGATCGAACTCGGTGATCAGGTCTGCTTTCCAATGAAGAAAGCTCTTCTCCATCCGCATCGATTCAACCGCCCGTGCCCCGAACACCTTCAACCCGTGCGCCTCACCTGCTTGCCGTAACGCCAGATAGGCCGCGTAGAGCGAGGCGTTGGGCACGTGGATTTCATAGGCCAATTCACCCGAAAAGCTGAGGTTCATGACCGTAGCCGGAGCGATGCCAACGAAGCACTCGCGCACATTGAGCCACGGGAAAGCCTCAGCCGACCAATCCCCTCGGGCGCAGGCCGACAAGACGTTTCGCGCCTTCGGGCCAGCGAGCACCAATATGGTTTGGTCATTTGTCAAACTGCGCAGATGAACGTCTTCATCGCGTCGCATGTGCTGGCGTAGCCAATCCATGTCATGAAATTCGCTTGCTGCGGCTGAGCCATACCAGACGCGCGCCTCCCCCCTATCGCTGGCTGGTAGATTGGCGATCGTAGCCTCGGCTTTGATCATACCATGATGGTTCAGCAGGTACCCTAGCCCAACACGCACCTCGCACCGGGTCACAAGCCCGCAGAACATCCGGTCCAGAAAAGCATGCCGGTCATTTCCAGTGATTTCGATCCGATTGAACCCGTTCACCTCGGCCAGTCCAACACCCGATTGCACATTCCGAACCTCAGTGGCGATCACGTCAAATGTTTCGTCAAAACCGAAACTATGCGTCGGCGTGAATTCCGGCGAAGGTTTGATGTAATCCACCCTCTCCCACCCGTTGACCACTGTGAACTCGGCCCCCTCCGCCGCCAGCACCGGCGTCAGAGGTGTGGTTTTGGCCGGACGCCCTGCAGGGCGATGTTCATGCGGAAAGTGGAACCGAAATTCGTTCTGATAGTCCTCGATAGCCTTAAGCGCGGTCAATTCGACGTTTGCATGACCCGTGAACCGCCGGGGATCGAGGCACCACGTATCGTAACACGCCTCGCCGTGCACAATCTGTTGGGCCAGCAGCCACCCATGCCCACCGCCTTCGCCTAGCCCAGCGCGCAGACCGATGATACAAAACGCGTTGCGTTTGCCAGGGATCGGTCCCACCAGCGGAGCCCCGTCGATCGTGTAAGTAATCGGCCCATTGACCACCGTGTGAATACCAACCTCCATCAGCGCGGGCATCCGCGCGAATGCGCCTTCCAACACGTCCGTCACGCGGTCCAAATCATCGGGGCAAAGGGCATTCACAAAGTTCGGATCAATCCCGTCCATACCCCAGGTCTTGCAGTCCTGTTCGTAAAACCCGAGCAACAGGCCGTTCTTTTCTTGCCGGCAATAATAGTCACTGATCGGACAACGCAGCAGAGGCATCCGATGCCCCGCGTCGCGGATCGCCTGTATCTCTTCGGTCAGGAAGTACTGGTGCTCCATCGACGAAACAGGATGATGAACGCCCATCATGGCACCGACTTCGTTGACGCGATATCCGCAGGCGTTGACCACGATGTCGCAATCGATGTCGCCGTGCTCTGTCTGCACAGTCCAGGTGTCGTCGGCGTGCTGCACCAGACCCGTCACCGGCGTATTTCGATAAACTTCTGCGCCTGCCTTGCGTGCCCGGCGCGCCAAGGCCTGACACAACTGAGCAGGATCAATATCCCCGTCCAGCGGGTCCCACAGCCCGCCAATCAGGTTGTCGGTCGAAATCAAAGGGTGGCGGCGGGCACATTCGTCCGCGTCAATCACCTCGAAATGCACATCCATACCCCGTGCCATGGATGCAAAGTGGCGATAGCCCTGCATCTGGCCCTCGGTATTGGCCAGGCGTATTCCGCCATCCCCGTAGTGGTAGTTGATCGGATAATCCGGATCGTCGGCTAACTCCTTGTACAATTGGATCGAGTGCGTTTTCAGGCCCACCATCGTCTGGTTCATGCCAAAGTTCGTCACTTGCGCGGCCGAATGCCACGTCGTGCCCGAGGTCAATTCGTTCCGTTCGACCAGCACCACATCGGTCCACCCCTCTTGCGTCAAGTGATAAAGGGTCGAACATCCGGCGATGCCGCCGCCGATCACAACGACTTTGGTACGCGACTTCATTGGCTTTGCTCCGTAAGATTTCGTCCAAGTCTTGCGGAAGAAAAGGCTGGGGCGACAACTGCGCAAATGCGGGTGCAGGAAAATCGAAACTGCGATTTCGGATTCCGAAAAAGGCAATTCGCCTTTGATGCCGGGATGTTCCGCCCATTACGGTGCAGGAAAGTGAAAAAAAGGAATTGGACCGGATGTCATCAGAGGGTTCTAAACGCAGCGGCCGAAAAGCGCGGCATGCCCAGCGAGCAGCCAAACCGGTCGTAGACCCCTGCCCACCCGGCCAGAAGGGCGGCGCTTATAAACCTCTGAGCCAACGCGAGATCGAACAGATATACGATACAGCACTGCAACTGTTGGAACGTTTGGGCATGGGAAACGTGCCAGACAGATTAGCGGCAGACCTCAAAGCCGCAGGTGCGCAGGCGGGTCAGCAAGACCGGGTGCTGTTCCCGCGTGAAATGGTTCAGCGCGCAATCGATACAGCCCCCAAGAGTTTCGTGTTTCATGGCCGGGACGAAAACCGCTCGATCGAGGTTGGCGGCGACCGCGTGTATTTCGGCACGGGTGGCGCCGCCGTTCAAACGCTGGACATCGATAGCGGCCTTTATCGCCCCTCTACCTTGGCGGATTTGCACGACTTCACCCGATTGCAGGACACGCTGGCCAATGTCAGCTGGTTCACCCGATGCTGCGTGGCCACAGATGTACCTGATGTATTCGATCTGGACGTCAACACCGCCTATGCGCTGGTGCGCAATACGACCAAACCAGTGGCAACATCGTTTACTCTGGCCGAACATGTCGGCCCCATTGTCGAGTTGCTGGATATCGTCGCCGGAGGGCCGGGTGAATTCGCCAAACGCCCCTTTCTGAAAGCTCATGTCAGCCCAGTGATTTCGCCACTGCGGTATGGGGAGGATGCGGTTGATGTCGTCTATGAATGCGTCGCCCACAGCATTCCCATGTCGTGCATCACGGCCGCGCAGGCCGGTGCCACGGCCCCGGCGACTTTGGCCGGGTTTTTGGCGCAATCGCTGGCCGAGACATTGGCCAGCCTTGTCATGGTCTACGCTATCAGACCCGGATTTCCGATGGTGTTTTCCAATTGGCCTTTCATCGTAGACCTCAGGACCGGGTCTTTTGCCGGCGGCAGCGGAGAGACGGCTGTTTTGAACGCGGCCTCGGCGCAACTCACGAACTGGCTGGGCCTGCCCTCGGGCGTCGCCGCATCGATGACTGACGCAAAGGCCATCGACGCGCAATACGGCGTTGAAAAAGGCATGACGTCGCTTGCTGCGGCCTTGGCCGGGGGCAACTTAATCTATGAAAGCTCGGGCATGACCGCATCCTTATTAGGCGCAAGCTTCGAGGGGTTTGTGTTGGACAACGAAATGCACTCACACACTTATCGGGCGCTGCGCGGGATTGAGGTGAGCGAGGAAAACCTGGGTTTTGACGCCATCTGCCAATCGGTCCTGGGGGACGGGCATTTCTTGGGAAGTGAACAGACCTACGCAGCCATGGAGCGGGATTACTTTTACCCTGAACTCGCCGATCGACAGGAGCCCCGCACGTGGCAAAACGATGGTGCGAAAGACGCATGGTCATCTGCCCGGCATCACGCCAAAGAAGTTCTGGCCAGCCATCACCCAGAATATTTGAGCGCCGAACAGGATGCCGAAATCCGGAAACGTTTCCGCATTCTGATATAAAAACCACAGAGCATTCCCAACACTTCATTGGGCCGCTAGGGTCCAATGGGAATTGCGTGAAGGATAAGGCCATGACCGATTCATTTTTTCAGCCGGTATCGGCGATGGAGCTGGCCCGGTTTGCCGGCATCCCCTCGTTCATGCGTTTGCCCAGCCTGGACCTGGATCACGAACGGATTTTGGATGTTCAGGTCGGTCTCATCGGCATCCCGTGGGATGGCGGCACTACCAATCGTCCTGGCGCGCGGCATGGTCCGCGACAATTGCGGGACTATTCCACGATGATCCGCGCGATGAACCCAGTCACAGGCGTCGCGCCGTTCTCAATGGTCAATTGCGCCGATCTTGGCGACGTTGCGCCCAATCCGGTTGATATCGAAGATACTCTGAACCGGGTTACGGATTTCTACTCAAACCTACAGGCAAAAGGCATTGTTCCGCTAACCGCTGGCGGGGACCACCTGACCACCCTGCCCGTTTTGCGTGCGCTTGCCGCCGCAGGCCCCGTCGGCCTGATCCAGTTCGATAGTCACACAGACCTGTTCGACAGCTATTTTGGGGGCCATAAGTTCACCCACGGCACTCCGTTTCGGCGCGCGGTAGAAGAAGGACTGGTCGACCCCAAACGCTTTGTTCAAGTTGGCATCCGGGGCACCGCCTACAACACCGAAGACATCGAATGGGGCGAGGCACAGGGTATTCGCATCATCCGTATCGAGGAACTGTTTGATCGGGGCATCGACGACGTGATGGCCGAGGTGCGCGGTATCGTTGGGCAAGCACCAACTTATTGCACCTATGACATTGATTTTGTTGACCCAACCTACGCCCCTGGCACCGGAACGCCCGAGATCGGGGGACCAAACAGTTTTCAGGCGCAGCAGGTCATCCGCCAGATGTCTGGTGTGAACCTGATTGGCGCTGATCTGGTCGAAGTATCGCCCCCATTCGATCCGAACGGAGGCACCGCGTGGCTGGGCATTTCGCTGATGTTCGAACTGCTCTGTGTATTGGCCCAGGCTGTTGACGCACGGCGCTAGCTGGCGTTTTCGGCGATCATTGAAATCATTTCGAACATCACCGCAGCTGCCGTTAGCGCGGTGATGTTGTTCGGGCTGTCCTTGGTTGGCATCATGCAAACGACGTCCCCGCCCACAATGTTCAACCCGCGCGCGGCACGCAGAATGCCGACAGCCTCGTCAATATCGAAACCCTTCTCGCCCGGTTCCAGATTGGACACGGCAGGCGCGACAGTGGGATCAAGGCAATCCAGATCGAACGTGATATAGACCGGTCGGTCCCCCAGCACTTCTTTGGTCTGAGCCACGACGTCTTCCAGCCCTCGTTGACGGAATTCGCGCATAGTGACGATGTTGTAGCCATAGTCGTAGGACGGCTGCAGCCAGTCCAAGCTTCGCGGATGGCCCCTAAGTCCGATTTGCATGGATCGCGTGGGGTCTACCTGCCCCTGATCCGCCAGATACGCGCCCCAATGAGCCGCCGACTTCTTGGCCCCCAGGAAATGATCGACCTTGGTGAACACGTCCGTATGCGCGTCCAGATGCAGAAAGCTGACAGGCTCTCCACCAGCCAGTTTACCGCGACCCAGCGCTTGCACGATCCCGCCAGTGATGGAGTGGTCGCCGCCAATCGACACCGGGCGCGCACCGGCTGCATCGATGTCTTTGTAAAAAGCCGTAATCCGTTCGATGCAGTCTTCGTTATCGTTTGCCCGCGGAAATGGAACGTCGCCTACATCTGCAATCTTCGCACAATTCCACGGATCAATTTCAAACACCGAATGTACCCGCCGCTGTACGGCCGAGACATGCCGCAAAGCACGCGGGCCCAAATGCTGATCCCGCTCGGTTGTGCCGTTGCCTGCCGAATGCGGCACTCCGACCAAAGCGATGTCCTGCCCTTCGGGACCTTGATTGGGGCACCGAAATAGGGTCGGTATCCCCCACCAATATAGATTGTCCATCATAGACTGTTCGTAAAGGTCGGTCATCTGCGTCTCCGGTGAAAGAAAAACACCCCCGATGTGAACCGGGGGCGTTTGCGTTCAGAGTTTTTCGTCTTCTCGGCGGAAGGCACCTTGAACAATACGGTCCATGACCATGGCCAGGAACAGGATGGCGAACCCACCCAGCAGACCCGGACCTTTGGCAGCGTATTGCAGCGCTTCAAGGATTTCCTTGCCCAGACCTCCACCGCCGATCAGCGAGATAATCACCACCATCGACAAGCACATCAGGATAGTCTGGTTCACGCCGGTCATGATCGACGGCAGGGCAAGCGGGATCTCAACATCTTTGAGCAACTGCCATTTCGATGCCCCGAAGGCCACGGCAGCCTCTTTGATGCTTTCCGGAACCCCGCGCATCCCCAGCGCGGTCAAGCGAATGACTGGCGGCATACCAAAGATGATTGTCGCCAGAATGCCCGGCGGGTTGCCTGTGCCAAAGAAAGCGATGATTGGGATCAAGTAGACAAACGCCGGCAATGTCTGCATCAGATCCAACACCGGCTCGGCCGCCCGGTAGGCGCGCTTGGATTTGCCGAACCAGATGCCCAGCGGAATGCCAAAAACCACGCATAACAGCACCGCCGCGCCCACCAATGCCACGGTTTCCATCGCCACATCCCAATACCCCAGAAGCGCGATATAGGCCAACGAAGACGCGGTGAAGATTGCCACCCTTGGCCCTGCCGCGCGCCACGCGGTCACACAGATCACCAACATCACAACCGGCCACGGGGAACCGATCAATGCCACCGTCAACGCATCCAGAACAGATCGCACACCCGCAACGATACCATCGAATACATCCCCGCCGGCTGCGGCGGCTGCATCTATTTGCGCCTCCATCCAGCTTGCCAGGTTTGAGAACAACGTTCCGTTGCCTTCGCCCAATATCATCGCGGAGACTTCCTGCTCGGGGAATGCATCCAACAATGGAAGTGAGGCGTTTACGGTGAATTTGTACACGATCAGCGGGCCAATTGCGGCCACCAAAACAGCACCCAGAACAGTGTTGCGGGTCGAGCGGCCGCTTTCGGTGCTGGCAGGATCTGTCCGCCAATTCGAGTACTGCTTTTCGTACACGCGGTCCGCATAAAAACCTTGCGCAAGCTTGAAAACCAGAAGCATCAACAGGCCCGTAACCATGATGCCCACGGCTTCGGACTGAGCGGCAGCGGCTTTTTCAAAACTGGAATCCGCCGCCTTCTGGATATTAGTCGCCAGTTTGTTGAACCGGTCTATATCTGCCTTTTCGGTCGCCGCAGCCGCGCGCTCCAACAATTCGTTCGCGCGAGTTTGCTGACGCTCGGCCCGTTCGGCCAAATCAGCGCCAGGATTGCCCCAGGCACCGCGACCGATCTGAACCCACGCGATGATTTCCAGGATCAGGAAAGTCCAGAACATCCCCCAAATCGCACGTGAGGCTGACCAGAACGGCCCCAGAACAGCCGCCCAGATGTTGAACGTGTTTGGAATGCCACTGGTCGCATCATGGATTTTGTGAAAAGCGTTGACGTAATAATCGCCGTTTGGTCCCGCAAACTCATGGATTGAACGGTCCAATGCGTCGCGATCGACTTCGATATCCGAGGCGGCCGTGACTTTTACTTCCGTGGTTGCATCAGTCATTTTTGCCCCCCTGAATTCCGCGCAGCAAACGCGGTTTAGTGACCACGCCTACATCAGCGCCAGCATCGGTAATGATGACCGGCAGGTCCGTATTGACGGCAAGGTCGATCAACTGGTCCAAATCCGCCCCTTCATCCGCGCGTGGTGCGCCCTCAGTCGAGCCGGAATAGCTGTCGATTGGTTCCATGATCGAATGCGCTTTGACCAGTTTGAGTTTGGAAATGCCCTGTACGAACTCACGCACATAGTCATCCGCCGGGTTCATGACGATATCTTCGGGCGTGCCAATCTGAACTATGACGCCGTCTTTCATGATGGCGATCCGGTGCCCGATACGGATGGCCTCGTCCAGGTCGTGGGTGATGAACAGCGTCGTCTTTTGCAGCTGCGCCACAAGCGCCTTGAACTGATCTTGCAGTTGCAACCGGATCAACGGATCTAACGCCGAGAACGGCTCGTCCATCAACAAAATCTCGGGGTCCGAGGCCAGCGCACGGGCGATCCCCACACGTTGCTGCATCCCACCCGACAACTCTTTGGGCAGGCGATCCTCGTAGCCTGTCAGGTCTACCAACCCCAGTGCATGATCTGAAACTGCCCAGCGTTTCGACTTGGACACTTTGCGGATTTCCAGCGGATAGGCGACGTTATCGCGAACCGATCGGTGTGGCATCAGTGCCATGTGCTGAAACACCATCCCGATTTGCATGGCCCGAATGCGACGCAGCTCGGCCTCGGAAATCTTGGAGACATCCTGCCCCAGAATTTCGATCTTTCCGGCGGTCGGTTCGATCAGGCGATTAACGTGTCGTACCAGCGTCGATTTGCCAGAGCCTGACAGGCCCATGATGCAGAAAATCTCGCCCCTTGGCACTTCGAAGGACGCGCCTTGCACGCCAACGACACAATTGAATCTTTCCAGAACTTCAGGCTTTCCGATGCCTTCATTCCGGACGGCTTCCATGGCTTCTTCGGCTTTTGCGCCAAAGATTTTCCAGACATCCGTCAGTTTAACGACTGTTTCGGTCATTTTTGTCCCTTTGGTGCAAAACAGGCCGCCGGGGCTGTCCCGACGGCCTGCCAGAGTTTCAGTTCCGGTCGGCGTCAATCAATTTGACATCCAGCCCAGAACGGCATCTTCGTTCGCACCGACCCATTCCTCGGCATAGGCCAAAGGTTCTTTACCTTCGATCACCAATGCATATGTCATTGCCGAAACCGTATCGGTATCCAGTTTCATATTGGCCAGCATAGTTGCCACTTCGGGGTATTCGTCCTCAAGCGACTTTGCGAAGTGCAAGTGCAGATACGCTAGGTCCCAGGCAACGCCGGCCTCGGATTTTTCCAGCCAGTCCGGGTCATCTGTGGGCTGCAACACGTTCCATTTGGCCGCATCATAAGCCGGTTCTTCAAGGATCTGCATGTCATGCAGGGCAAACACATAGTGCGGCGTGTAGCAGAACCCGACCCACGGCTCGCCCGCTTTGATTGCATTGTCGAGATTCGCGTAAGCCACTGTCTCATCGATTTCTGTCAGTTCAAAAACTTGGTCATAACCGTAGGATTTGGCCCGAATTTTTTCGACGTTGGTCGACGCCCATCCCGGCGCACCGATCCATAGTTCACCCTGCCCGTCACCGTTGCTGTCAAACAGCGCAGCATTGTCGGGGTTTGTCAGGTCTTCAATGGACGTAATGCCATGTGCTTCCGCTGTTGCCTTGTCGACGCACATACCTTGGAAGGCTTCAACTCCGTTTGCGTTGAACGTAACCGTTCCCTTATCTTTTACGTAGGTATCATGCAGGTTTTGCTGGTTGGGCATCCAAACTTCAGGGTGTACGTGCATGGCGCCGGAGTCCATCGCCTCGAATACAATCGGGTTGGTGCCATTCTGAAGTTCAACCTCAAGACCGAGGTTCTGTTCGATCGCAACTTTCAAAATATGTGCCGTCGCATTTACCGAAGGCCAGTTCGGCACGCCGATCACGATATCAGCAGCAAGGGCGGGTCCAGCGATCACAGCGGATGCGCCTCCCAGTAACGTGGCTAATTTTTTCATTTGTGTCTCCTTGTTGGACGTCTGCGGCGCTGTTTTTCTATGCCCGAGGGCCGTGGTGCACCGTGCAAACAAAGTCGGAAAGCCGATGCTTTCCCATTTTTGGGTCAGCCGCACGATGCGCCGACCCGGCAAGAAAAATTGAAACATGGTGACGCGTCACCCATCAAGCGTTACGTCCAAGAAGCACTCAAATTCGATATTATCATAGAAATGTTTCGGCTTTGTCGAAAATTGGCCGTGAACTCGTACTCTGCCATCAGGCAGCGCCCAGTTCCAGAATGTAAGCGACCGCTTCCTCGGTCAGATGCTTGAACCGCGCATGATCACTGACATAGAGGCAGACCTGGCGCTGATCGGGCAAATCCGCAATTTCGCGAAACGCCGTCGCCTCGGGCATGAAACTGGCAACCGATTGCGGCAATACCGTTACCCAATCCCCGGTCTTGACCATTGTGATTAGAGAATGCGTGTTGTGAACAGTAACATCCGCCTGCGCTTCGGATGCCCGGAACTTGGGCGATTGAATCAGATCGCACAGCGCGTTTCGAATAAACGGAAGTGTCAGGACTTCGTCAATTGTTGGCGTATTTGGCTGTCGTATCAAACGGTGATCAGAGGTGCATACCAGCCCAAACCTGTCTTCGAACAACGGAAGCGACCGAACTCCGTTCAGTGCGTGCTGACCTGAGGCGATGCCAATATCCGCTTTTCCCTCAACCAGCGCGTCCAAAACCTGCTGAGTATCTGTGTCGCGCAATTCGACTTTTACGCCGGGAAAGCGCTTTGTGACATAGGCCAGAACCTTAGGGAAAATCAGCGCTGCAACCGATGGAACGGACGCGATGCGCAGCAACCCGTGCTCTGCTTTTGCTGCGGCCATGATATCCAAGACGGCTTGATCGAACTGGCGGACTTGTTTCAATGCCACCTCGAAGACCTGCAATCCCAAAGGCGACAGTTGGTTCTTTCGCTCACCTTCAAACAGCTTTTTGCCCAGTTCATCTTCAAACTGCTTGAGGGTCATAGACACCGCCGACTGGGTCCGGCCCAGCCGGTCGGCCGCCTCGATTAGGTTGCCGGTTTGGGCGACAGTGCAAAAGCATCGCAGGGTCTCGATCTTGATCGCCAAGCTTCACCTTTTCTGAAGTTTGCTCAATTTATTTGAGTTTGACTGATATCTACTCAAAAAGCCATTCTGCGCCAGACCAATTTTCATGACTCTGGGGCGCATCGTGACAAAACTGAACCTGATTGCCGGCGAATGGCTGGCGGGCGAGACCGAAATTGAAAACCGCAATCCTTCGGATCTGAGCGATTTGGTTGGCATGTTTGCTCAGGCCAGCGCCGATCAGCTTGAGGCCACATTGGATCAGGCGCGTGTTGCACAGGCAGAATGGGAAGCCTACGGTCCCGAGCGCAAGCAAGCAGTTCTGATGAACATCGGCAACGAGTTGATGTCGCGCGCCGAAGAGCTAGGCACCCTGCTGGCCCGCGAAGAAGGCAAGCCGCTGGCCGAAGGCAAGGGCGAGGTTTACCGCGCCGGTCAGTTCTTTACCTATTACGCAGCCGAATGCCTGCGCCAGATCGGTGAGAACGCCGACAGCGTCCGCCCCGGTGTTGAAATTGACGTCCGCCGCGAGGCCGTGGGCGTCGTAGCCATCATTAGCCCTTGGAACTTCCCGACCGCAACCGCGTCGTGGAAGATTGCTCCGGCACTGTGCTATGGCAACGCCGTTGTCTGGAAGCCCGCGAACATCACGCCGGCCTCTGCCGTAGCCCTGACCGAGATCATCGAACGTCAGGACATTCCAAAAGGCCTGTTCAGCCTTGTCATGGGGTCGGGCCGCTCGATCGGTCAGCGTTTGGTTGAAAGCCCCAAGGTCAACGCGATTTCCTTCACCGGTTCCGTTCCAGTTGGCAAAGGTATAGCCGCCGCTGCGATCCAGAACCTGACCAAAGTTCAGATGGAGATGGGATCGAAAAACGCGCTGGCCGTCATGGACGACGCCGATCTCGATCTCGCGGTCACGCTGGCACTGGGCGGAGCCTTTGGCGGAACAGGTCAGAAATGTACCGCGTCCTCGCGGCTTGTAGTTCATGCCGGTGTGCATGATGCGTTTGTCGAAAAGCTTGTGGCCGGTGCCCAGGCGATGAAAGTTGGCCACGCTTTGGAAGAGGGCGTTCAGATGGGGCCGGTCGTCAGCGAACAGCAGCTGGGCGAAAACCTCGCCTATGTCGATCTCGGCAAATCTGAGGGCGCAGAACTGGCCTGCGGTGGTCAGCGGCTTGAGATGCCGCATGACGGGTTCTACATGTCCCCCGGCGTTTTCCTGAACACCAACAACGATATGCGGATCAACCGCGAAGAGATGTTCGCCCCGCTGACCAGCGTCATCAAGGTCGGCAGCTATGAAGAAGCGCTGAGCGTGGTGAACGACACCAATTTCGGGCTGACGTCGGGAATCGTGACGCAAAGCCTCGCCCGCGCGACCCATTTCCGCCGCAACGCGCGCACTGGTGTTGTGACCGTAAACCTTCCGACTGCGGGCACCGACTATCACGTGCCCTTCGGCGGCCGCGGTGACAGTTCTTACGGTCCACGCGAACAGGGCAAGGCAGCGGCTGAGTTCTATACCACGGTCAAAACCGCTTACATCAGCGCGGGAACGCCGGTCTGATGCGCATCGACGGGCTGCAATACGCCAATTGGTCTGAGAAGATCTTCCGCCAACTGCGCGAAGGGGGCGTGGATGCGATCCACGTCACCATCTCATATCACGAGAACTTTCGCGAAACGGTTCTGAACTTTGAAAAGTGGAACCGCTGGTTTGAGCAATTTCCAGACCTGATCATGAAAGGCCGTTGGGCCAGCGACATCGACATCGCCCGGGAAACCGGGCGGACGGCCGTGTTCTTTGGGTTCCAGAACCCGTCGCCCATCGAAGATGATATCGGGCTGGTGGAAATCCTGCACGATCTGGGCGCGCGCTTCATGCAGCTGACCTATAACAACCAGTCTCTTCTGGCGACCGGTTGTTACGAGGCCGAAGACACCGGCATCACCCGTATGGGCAAACAGGTTATCAAAGAGATGAACCGTGTTGGGCTTGTCGTAGACATGAGCCATTCGGCGGATCGTTCGACCATAGAAGCGGCCGAGATCTCCGAACGTCCCATTGCCATCACCCACGCCAATCCGCACGAGTGGTCCCCTGCCCTGCGCAACAAGCGCGACGCGGTGATCCGCGCGGTCACGGAAAACGGTGGGATGTTGGGCTTTTCGGTCTACCCTCATCACCTGAAGGACAAGTCCGACTGCACGCTGGAGAGCTTTTGCGAAATGATTGCCCGTACGGCTGACAAATACGGCGCACAAAATCTGGGGATCGGCACCGACCTGTGTCAGGATCAACCCGACAGCATTGTCGAGTGGATGCGCGTTGGTCGCTGGACCAAGGAAATCGACTACGGCGAAGGTTCAGCCAGCAATCCCGGCTTTCCGCCGATGCCCAGCTGGTTCGAGGATAATCGCCACTTCGGCAATATCGAAACCGGGCTGCGCAACGTTGGCATGAACGCCGAAGAAATCTCGGGCATCATGGGCGGCAACTGGTACCGCTTTTTCGATCAGAACTTTGGACCACAAACCGCATGAACCACGTCAGTACTGATATTCCGCGACGCGATCCTGCGCAGGTTATGCGCCTGTCGCGGCTGGGCTCGCTGCATCAGTGCAGACTCAGCTTTATGCGACAACTGACCCGACGTATGGCGCGCGAGAACTGGGCCTTTACGCGTCCTGTTTTTGAGATCGACGAAAACGGCGTCGGCCACGCAGTCTACACGGCGCAAGGTCCGGATCGCGCCTATTCGCTGGTTGCGTTCGCCCATGACCTGCCGCCCGAACAACGGTCGGACCGGGTGATCGCTGAGGCGTGGGACGCCACTTTCGCATTATTCGATGGCATCCCAACGAAGCAGGACATCCAACGCCTGTCAGAAAACGTTCCATTGCAAGAGGCAGGGCGCGTAAGCGAAAGCGAGTTGTCCCTGTCTCGTGCCAACCGGTCCGTGCGTTTGTGGAAACACGTGGTTGACAGGTTGGCTGCCGGACAACAGCCCGACTTGGAGCAAATCCATAAAGTCGGTTACCTGATGCGGACGACGGCCGTTTACGGATCGGGCAAGTTCGGCGCCGCGGATCGCGAGAAGATTGCGAACCGGCCAGAACTGCACGCACCCTTTCAGGCGGAAATGATGTCGGTCTACCTGACGCGAACATTTGTCCGCGATCTGGTGCAACATATGGCCCTCGCCAAGGGCGGCATGCAGTCGGCTGAACTGAACCCCGAGATTGCACAGTGGCTGGGCATCGGAAACTCAACCGGATTGGGGATGGCTCCGTTCATCGTCAATCACCCGGTATTGTTCAACAACTGGATCATGGCGCGCGAAGAGGCGTTGGCACGTGTTCGGTCTCTGCAATCAGCGTCAGAGGACGAAGCCCGACACTTTCGGGACATCTATGATCGCAGCAAGTTATCGATGTCGTGGTGGCGATCCGAGCATCCGGTTCAGATTGAGAAGATTGCCTCACTGAATGCCGATCTAACAGCCATTTCCGGCTATCTGGACGAAAATGACCTGACGCAGGACCGCCCGTGGGATCGGCTCATCCGCTGGTCGGAAACCACACTTGGCGAAGAAGGGCAGGAACTGCTCGCGTCGCTTATTCTGGAACCCTATGGCGAGCTGGTGGATGGCCTGACCGGATGTATGGCTGACGGGAATGCTCAGGCACAGCTTATTGATGGAGGCATGACTGTCGATCAGCTCCGTGCCGCGATCCACGACCGCTTTGGCTGGGCACTGGATATGGATTGGTCGGCCGAGGCGAACTGCGCGCGCGCCTGGTACGTGTCCGAAGAAAAGCTGGAACCGCGACTTGGTGAACGGTTCGAGGAACCGATTGCCGAATATGAACAGCCCCTCGCCCCGGCACGAGATGCCGCGCTGGCCTACGCGGACCTTGCGAGTTGGCAAGACGACAAGCCCGTAGCCGAGTTCCTTCTGCGCCATCCCGAGCACCGCCACACGGTGCGGCGCGCGCAGATCGGCGTTGTAGCCCCGTATGGCGAGCTTCGCGACAACACGATAAGCGCAGACGTCATGCCCATCGATATGCTCCGGGCCAAGCTGTCGTTTTTCGGTGCCACGCATTTTGATCCGCGCTCGGACCGCTGGGTCCGTATCTGCATGTACGCTGGCGCGCCTTACCCTGAAGACCTGAATACCAGCACCGCAGATCTGTGGGTCTATCCGGAGCTATCTTCATGAACGTCTCGCTAAATGAGATCGAAGCCACCGCAAAGCGCGCGGCGCGTGGTGCCGGATATAGCTGGGGGCTGGCCGAGGAAGCCGCGAAAGCAACGCGCTGGCTGTGCGCGCGGGGGCAAAACGGCACCAGTGCTCTTGCTCAATTGTTGCAACTGGAATTGACGCGCGCACCTAAACAACACACCCCGGCCGATCTGAGCGGAGAATGGCAGAGTGATAGCGAGCTTTGCCCTTTGGTAACTGGCGCATTGCTGTCAGATTGTGCGCACCAACTGAACTCAGCCCCGATTGAGATAAAGAACGTAGCTGTGCCTGCCTTGCTGCTTCCATTCGCGGCAAATGCGGCGCGCGTGTTACAGACCTGCGTGAGTGTTGACTGTGACCGTGCACAGGTAGAAACCGACGGATTTGACCTGTCCCTGAACGCCCCACTTTCGGATAGGGCACAACAGGTTTCGGTGCAAATCGGTGGCCAACTGACCGCACCAGTCCACCGTCGAACACGGGCGGAACCTGATCCAACTGATTGGAACATTCTGAACCGGTTCGCCCACCGCACATACGCCCCCGCCACCGAGGAATCCCGCCTGCGCGGGGCCGGAGCGGGCTTATCCGACAACGATTAAAGAGGCCCCAATGATCGAAACCCGTACCCTGAGCCTTGAGCAGATCGAAGATCTGGCCTTCCGCGCGCTTGTCGCCGCAGGAACATCCGAAGCCAACGCCCGGCCATTGGCCGTTGCGACCGCTGCAACCGAGGCAGATGGGGTCGCCAGCCACGGCCTGGCATACATCCCGATCTATTGCGAGCACGTGCAATGTCGGAAAGTGGACGGAACAGCCCAACCGGAACTGTCGCGCCCACGCCCCGGCGCAGTGAACGTGGACGCAGCAACCGGCTTTGCCCATTCCGCAATTGATATGGGTTTTGAGGCCCTTATCCCAGCCGCGCGCGAACAGGGGATCGCTGCACTGTCTATCCGCAACAGCTATAACTGCGGTGTCCTTGGCTACCATACATACCGGTTGGCGCAGGCCGGATTGGTGGGATTGGGGTTCACCAACGCTCCGGCCTCGATCGCGCCTTCGGGCGGCGCAAAACCAGTCGTCGGCACCAACCCTTTCTCGATCGCCGCGCCCGGCGCAGATGGCCAGCCCGCCCTGCTGATCGACCAAAGCGCCAGCACGATTGCCAAAAGCGAGGTCATGAAACACGCCCGCGAAGGCAAATCGATCCCGGTTGGCTGGGCTTTGGACGCAGATGGCAACCCGACCACGGACCCGAATGTCGGCCTTAAGGGGTCGATGGCACCGTCAGGCGGTTACAAAGGCGTCGGTGTTGCCCTGCTGACCGAGGTACTGGCCGCAGCCCTGACCGGCGCGACCCTTGGCATTAACGCCTCGCCTTTTTCCGGCACCGCCGGTGGCCCCCCCAAGACCGGGCAGTTCTTCATTGCGATCGACCCGACCGCCACCTCTGGCGATGCGTTTACTTCGGGGATCAGCGAATTGGTCGGCGCAATCCGTGCACAGAACGGAGCGCATCTGCCCGGCGATGGGCGCGGCGGCAAGCGCAGGCAGGCACAGACCGACGGCGTTGCAGTAAATGCGGCCACGCTGGATAAGATTGAGGCAATCATAGCCTAACTATTCTGCCCAGGCCTGTCAGGTCGCCAGCGAACGGGTCGTTTGTCTGGCGACACATTCCAAATCACAGCGGATGCTGAAATGCTTGGGGTCATCCGACGTAATAAAGTCGGTGAATTTCTCACCGGCCAGTGCTCCGATGGTTTCTGCGGGAATGCGGATGGTTGTAAGGCCCGGCTCGACGTCAGCTGAGCCCTTGAAATCTCCGATACCAATTATCGACAGATCATCGGGAACGCTTAAACCAAGCTTTTGGGCAGCAAACAGCGCCCCCTGCGCAATGACGTCATTGCCGCACAGCAATGCCGTCGGACGTTTCGGCGTCGTCAAAAGGGCCATGGCCGCCTGCTTGGCCTGAGAAACACTGTACGGCGCTTGGGTTTCATGCTCATCAGGTACGGAAACCCCCTGTTCGCCCAATGCGTCATGCACTGCGGAAAGGCGGTGCTGCGCGCGGTCGTTCCCCTGAGTTTCGGGAAAGATCAACCCGATGTCACGGTGCCCCAAATCTAGCAGGTGTTCGGCCGCCAATCGTCCGGCCAGGTGGTTGTCCGCACCAACGCAAGGCAGGGGTGATTCTTCTGAGTAATTCCAGATCGCCAGCGCGGGAATCTTTTGCTGTGTGATCAAGCGGTTGGTGGCATCGGAATGTTCCAACCCGACCAGCGCCACGCCGTCCACACGATGTTCAAGAAACTTGCGAACCATCGCGTATTCCCGATCCAGGTCATACCCATGCGACGCCAGCAACAGGCTGAACCCTGCCTGGTCGATCGAATCCGAAAAGGCCTGAATAACCTCGGAAAAAATTGCGTGGTTGATTGTGGGCACGACAAGGCCAATTGTTCCCGACCGTTTTCCATGCATCGTTTGGGCCGCGCGGTTGCGGATGTATCCCAAGCGCTGCACTGCTTTGTTGATCTTTTTGCGAGTCGCCGGGTTGACCAGATCGGGGTGATTGAAGGTACGTGAAACCGTAGATGGCGACACCTTTGCAGCCTTTGCAACGGCCACAATATCCACCTTACTCTTTTGAAAATTAGCCATAATTTTACCCTACCCGGTCAAATTTATGAAAACATTTGCAATACTATTTTCATCCCCTAACCTGATTTGTCAACAAAGGTAAAAGTGCGAACGGACGGGTTGGGAGGCCCAGGATGGAATTCATTTACTACTTCGGAGATGTGTTCACGCCGATGTCGTTCCTGCTGCTTTTGGGCGGCACGATCGGAGGGCTGATCCTGGGCGCGACCCCCGGCCTTTCACCAACGATGGCGGTGGCCCTGTTGATCCCGTTCACCTTCCAACTTGAGGCCGCGCAAGGCCTGATCCTGCTGGGGGCGGCCTATACTTCAACTGTGGCTGGCGGAGCCGTCAGTGCCATCTTGCTGAAGATCCCTGGCGCTCCGGCGAATATCGCCACCACTCTGGATGGCCACACGATGGCCCAAAAAGGCGAAGGTGCCCGCGCCTTGCAGCTGTCTTTTCTGGCATCGGCCGTGGGCGGAATTTTTGGTGTTCTGCTGCTGATCTTCCTGACGCCCGTTTTGGCGCAATGGGCGCTTGCCTTTGGACCATCGCATCTGTTCTGGCTGGCCATTCTGGGGGTGACGGTCATCGGAACACTTGATTCCGCCTCAGTGGTCAAGGGGCTGCTGTCCGGTTGCATCGGGTTGTGGCTGGCGACCATCGGGTTCGACGACATCATGGGTGCACAACGCTTTATCTTTCACCCTGCACTGGGCGGCGGCATAAACATTATTGCCGCGTTGATTGGCCTGTTTGCGATCCCACAGGTGCTGACCATGTTTGCCAAAGGGCGCCACAACACAGGTGCCGAAGTGATCGAAGTGCAGCGCCATTCAATCATGGCGGCGTTCAAGGAACTGTTCAGCCGCGCCCGTGCGCTAAGCATCGGCACGCTGACGGGCTCGATCATCGGCCTGATCCCCGGTGTCGGTGGGCAGATCGCGGGCCTTGTCGCCTATGACCAGACCAAGAAGTTCTCGTCGGAAAAAGAAAAGTTCGGCACCGGCCATTCCGAGGGCGTCATCGCCGCGGAATCCGCCAACAACGCAATGGTTGGCCCTTCGCTTGTCCCGCTGCTGACGCTGTCCATCCCCGGCAGCCCGACCGCGGCTGTGTTGTTGGGCGGGTTGCTGATCCACGGAATTTTCCCGGGCTCGGACCTGTTTGACAATCACCCCGATGTCGCTTGGACCTTCATCAACTCGATGCTGATTGGCCAGGTGCTGATGTGTATCTTCGGACTCTATATTGCAGGGCTTGCGGCCCGTGTTGCTCAGGTTCCGCAATCCGTCATGGCCGCCATCGTTCTGGCCTTGTCGGTCTTTGGCGCATACTCGGTTCAAGGTTCGATGGGCGACGTCTACGTGATGGCGTGCCTCGGAATCGGGATGTTCTTTTTGGAACGCTTCGGTTTCTCGGCTGCGCCGCTGGTACTGGGTCTGATCCTCGGGCCAATCGCCGAGGCCAACTTCATCCAGGGTGGAATGATCGCTGACGCGACCGTGGGCAAGGCGTCGTACTTCATGACCGGAGGGCTGAACCTGTTCCTGATTGCCGTCGTACTGGCCTCGATCGCCTATTCGGTCTGGATGGAACTGCGCAGCCGCCGCTACACCACCAAAGAGGAGGCACAGGCATGAACCGCTCACAGCACGTATTCGGGTCAGGTCTGGTCTTTGCCGTTGGTCTGTGGGTCGCATGGGTCAGTTACACGCAACAACCCGCCGAAGCGTTCCTGTTCCCACGCCTCATAGCGACGGTCTTTGTGGTTCTGGCCGGATGGACATTTGGCAAAGCGGTCATGGGTCTGTCCAAGGTCGGAAACGGCGTGACGCGGACGATGTTCGTGAACATGCTGCCGGGTCTGATCATCACGCTGATCTATGTTTTCTGGGCGGCGAAGACGCTGGGGTTCTACACCGCAACAACCATCGCCTTTTTTACCCTGCTGTCGATCTACGACCCCGCCCCCCATTCCGAAGTCAAAACCTGGATCAAACGCGGGATCATCACGGCGGTCTTTGTGGCGGTGATGTACGGGCTCTTTGCCATGCTTTTGAACGTCTACACACCAAGAGAAATTCTGTTCTGAACACGCAAATGCGCGGATGAACTAAATCAGGGAGGAAACGCAAAATGAAACGATTGATTGCAGGGGCAGCAATGGCTCTGACGGGCCTGACGGGCGCGGCAATGGCCGAGGAATATCCCGAACGGCCGATCATGATGATGGTCAGTTACGGGGCCGGAGGCGCGACCGATTTTCAGGCCCGGATCGTCACGATGACATCTGGAAACGAGGATGCGCTGGGAATGCCCATCGCCATCATCAACAAGCCTGGTGCCGGTGGGCGCGTTGGCTGGAACTGGTTCGCAACTCAGGCCGATCCAGATGGCTATACGCTGGGTGCGTACAACGTTCCTCATTTCATCGCCCAGTCGATCAAGGGTGGCGTCGAATATTCGACCGACAGCTTTGAACCCATCGCGAACTGGGGCGCAGACCCGGCCGTGTTCGTGGTTGGTGCCGACAGTGAGTTCAACTCGATGGATGACGTTGTCGCCTATGCCAAGGAAAACCCGGGCAAGCTGACGGTATCCGGCGCGGGCCTTTTTGTGGGCCACCACATCGCGGCACTGCAGATCGACAAGGCAGCCGGGACCAAGATGGCCTACATCCCGACCAAAGGTGGCGGAGCAGCAGCCATGAAGGCCGTCATCGCTGGTGAAGTCATGGGCGGCATCAACAACCTGTCCGATGCGTTCCGCGCGCAAGAGGCGGGCAATGTGAAGATCCTCGGCGTTGCTGATCTTGAGCGCAATGCGTTTCTGCCGGATGTTCCGACGATGATGGAACAGGGGTTGGACGTGGACAACTCCTCGGTCAATTTCCGGGGTGTA
Organism: Ruegeria sp. CDSB029; assembly: GCF_059611125.1. Taxonomy (NCBI): domain Bacteria; kingdom Pseudomonadati; phylum Pseudomonadota; class Alphaproteobacteria; order Rhodobacterales; family Roseobacteraceae; genus Ruegeria; species Ruegeria sp. CDSB029. The sequence continues at coordinate 14,226 of NZ_JBXWOX010000006.1, read as the reverse complement.
ATGGTGCCCAAGGGAACACCTCCTGAGGTGATTGAAAAATTGGCCGCAACCGTGCCCGAGATGTTCGCCAATTCTCGCGTTTCCAAGAAGATGGAGGCGGGTGGCTCGCCCATGCACATCATGACACGTGACGAAGTGATCGAGATGTGGGCGCAGCGCCAGCAAACGCTGAACGAATTGCTGGCTGGTCTTTAACCGACCCCAATCGGGGCGGGCAGAACCCGCCCCGGACAACCAATCGAGGACCAAAATGAACGCTCCAAACGACATAGCCCCCGAAATCGCCGAAGTGGACCGGATCGTGGCACAGGCACGCAAGGCTCAGGCTGCCTATGAGGCAACTGGCAGTCAGGCGCTCTATGACAAGGCGGCGCTGGCGGCAGGTTGGGCGATCATGGAACCCGCACGCAATCAGGCACTGGCAGAACTGGCGGTTGAAACCACCGGACTGGGCAATGTCCCCGACAAGATTACCAAGAACCATCGCAAAACTCTGGGTCTTCTGCGCGACATTGCCGAGGCAAAGACATATGGCATCATCAGCGACGATCCTGAAACAGGGATCACAGAAATCGCCCGTGCGATCGGCGTCGTAGGCGCGGTGGTTCCTTCGACCAATCCGGCCGCAACACCGGCCAACAACATCATTAATGCTCTCAAAGGTGGCAATGCTATCGTCGTCGCCCCCTCGCCCAAGGGCGTGGCATCCTGTGAGAAGCTGCTAAGCTTCATCCACGCGGAGTTTGACAAGCTGGGTCTGGATCGGGATCTGGTTCAGATGATCCCCGCACCGGGATCAAAATCCAAAACCCAACGGCTGATGGAGACCTCGGATCGGGTGATCTGCACCGGCAGTCAGAACAACGTTCACCGCGCTCAGTCCTGCGGCACACCGGCTGTCGCGGTTGGTGCAGGCAATGTCATCGTGATTGTCGATGAAACCGCCGATCTGTCGGCGGCGGCAGCCAAGATCACGGCGTCAAAGTGTTTTGATAATGCGACTTCGTGCTCGTCCGAAAACGCAGTTGTGGTGGTAGACGCGGTCTATGATGACTTTGTCGCAGCAATGGCCGCCGAAGGTGGCGCGCTGGTCCCCGCATCCGATGCCGCAGGTATCATTGCGCGTCTCTGGCCGGACGGGCACCTCAACCGATCCGCGATCGCTCAGGACGCCGACAAGATGCTTGATGCGTTGGGGATGGCAGACAAAGCACCCGAAGGCACAAAGTTTCTGGCGGTAGAGACCGATGGGATCGGTCCCGATCATCCCCTGTCCGGAGAAAAGCTGAGCCGCGTTCTGGCGCTGTACCGGACGTCGGACTATGCGGCTGCCAAGGCCACAGCAGCGCGCGTCCTGGCCTATCAGGGAGCCGGACATTCGGTCGGCATTCACACCAGCGACGACGCACGCGCCATTGAGCTGGGCCGAGAGTTACCCACCTGCCGGGTTATCGTGAACCAGGCCCATACCTTTGCCACGGGCGGCAGCTTCACCAACGGAATGCCTTTCTCTCTGTCTATGGGATGCGGCAGTTGGGGCGGAAACTCTATCGATACCAACCTGCATTGGCGGCACTTCGTCCAGACCACCAAAATTGTGCGTGAAATAGCCCCACGCGAACCCGCGCTCGAGGACGTATTCGGCGCGTATTGGAGGGAGGCTGGCCAATGATGGAACCGCCCAAAGGAACGGTCCGCGATTGGCTGGACCTAAGAGCCGATCAGGGCGGAACCGGGTTTGTGTTTCCCGATGGCGCACAGGATCTGAGCTGGGCTGAATTGCGCGGCTCGGCCAAAAACGTCGCAAGCATGTTGACCAGCCTTGGGGCGCAAAAAGGCGAAAGCGTCGCCCTTGTCTATCCCAATTGCCGCGAGGCTCTTATCGCCTTGTTCGGCGTACTCTATGGCGGATTCCGGGCAACCATGATCAATCTCGTCGCTGGCGACAGTGCCGTAGCCTACGCACTTGAACACAGCGGCGCGCGCTTTGCCTTCGTGCACCCGGATCAAGCAGAGTTGTTTGGCCGAACAGCCGACCGTTCCGTGACCAAGCTTTTGCAGATCGCCGGTGGTGGTGACGCGGATACAGAGCTTTACGACCTGACGCCAGAAGATCATGCCCTTCTCATGTACACTTCGGGCACGACCGGTCGACCAAAGGGCGTTGTTCATACCCATTCCAGCCTTTTGGCAGGCGGCTGGACCACCGTCGTCGCACATGAACTGACCGACAGGGATTGCGGTTTCTGCGTCCTGCCGATCTATCACATCAACGGTCTTTGTGTGACTGTGATGGGTACGCTCGTTTCGGGTGGGTCCCTGGCTATGTGCGAACGGTTTTCGGCCAGCCGGTTCTGGGAAAATCTTGGAAATACCAGTGCTACGTGGTTTTCGGTTGTGCCCACCATCATCTCTCATCTGCTGCAATCCGACACCAATCCGGACAGCCAAACCCGTCAGCGGTTGCGGTTCGGGCGCTCTGCCTCATCCGCGCTGGCACCGGACGTACAACGGGCTTTCGAAGAACGATTCGACGTTCCCATCGTCGAAACCATGGGGCTTACCGAAACCGCCGCGCAGATCCTGTCGAACCCACTTCCGCCAGGCGTGCGAAAGATCGGCTCACCAGGCGTTGCATATGGAAACGATGCCGCGATCCGAGATGCGAACCAGCAGCCCGTTCCGCACGGAACCGAGGGTGAGCTGGTCATACGCGGCCCGAACGTGATGCTTGAATACCTTAAGGATCCGGATGCGACCGCAGGCACGTTTACTGCCGATGGATGGCTTCGCACCGGCGATCTGGCGCGTATGGATGAGGATGGATACGTCTATGTCACGGGCCGCTTGAAAGAGCTGATCATCAAGGGCGGCGAGAACATCGCCCCGCGTGAAATCGACGAGGCGCTTTATTCCCACCCCGACGTTGTCGAAGCCGCAGCCTTTGCACGCCCCTGCCGCAGCTATGGCGAAACCGTCGAGGCCGCTGTCAAAATCCGGGAAGGGTCCGAGCTGACGCCGCTGACCCTGTTGGAGATTTGCGAGACCAAGCTGGGTCGGTTTAAATCCCCTGACGAGGTTCACATCCTGAATGATCTGCCAAAGGGGCCATCGGGTAAAATTCAGCGCAACCGAATACTCGAAATCGTCGACGCTCGGACCTGAGCGTCGACGGGAACATGACCGCTGGCGTGTTGAGCGGTGCTAAGTCTTGCGCCGTTTCGGCACAGCGTCTCCGCCCTTGCCCGCTTTCGCGGCTGAAACGCGGGCGCGGTTCTTCTTGCTGCTGGGTTTACCCTTGGGTGGCGGCGGGCCTTTGGTGGGTTTGCCGACGAGCTTTACGCTTCCGTCTTTGTTCTTGTTAGCGGGCGTTTTGTGGGTTTTCTTTTTTGCGCTCGTTGCCGTGAATTTAACATCCGGCTCGCTGAGTGACGAGTCGCGGTGCGGTGTCGAGCCATGTTCTTTTGATCGGGTCTGTTTGAAACCGCGTTCCGCTGCTTTTTTGGGCTTGCGATCTTCGGGCTTGGGTTTGCGGTTACGGGGCGTCGGGGCATCGTTCCAATCAACCGGGGTGGTGTCCCCTTTGCGAGGGCGCGGTTTACCCTTGGGTGGGCGGTTGGACCTTGGGCGCTCAAACGCTGGCACGTCAGGCGCGCCATCCAAGCGCACAACGTCTTTCGAACCTTCGATTTTCATACCCGGTCCAACGGCCGCCAGAAAGCCCGCAACACTGGCTTCGCGGATCTCGACGTAAGACACATCATCGGCAATCCGGATCGCGCCAATATCGTCTTTGGTCAGATCACCGGCCTTGCAGATCATCGGCAGCAAATGGCGCGGCGAAGCATTTTGGTTGCGACCTTCAGACAAGGAAAACCAAACGCTCGGACCAAAAGCGGCGCGGGGTTTGGGGCGGTCCGCCGTAACCGGGGCCAACTCTTCCGGTGCTGAATGGCGCAATTTATACTGACGTAGATACGCTGCTGCTATTTGCTCAGGGGTAAATTTTTCAACCAGGTGCCGAACCGCGTCCTGTTCGCTTTCGGTAACTTCGACTTGCCAGTCATCAGAGGCGAGCATCCGCGTCTGATCTCGCTCGTTCACCTCATCCGAAGACGGGGCGTCGCCCCAATCCGCCGTGAGCTTTGCGAACTTCAGAATACGCTCAGCCTTTTTCCGCGATGACGGTTCGACCACCAGGGCGCTGACGCCCTTTCGCCCTGCCCGGCCCGTGCGTCCAGAGCGATGCAATAGCGTCTCGTGACTGTTGGGCAGCTCGGCGTGGATCACCAGATCGAGGTTCGGCAAATCAATCCCGCGCGCCGCGACATCTGTCGCCACACATACCCTCGCACGCCCATCGCGCATCGACTGCAACGCGTTGGAGCGTTCACTCTGCGTCAGCTCACCAGACAGTGCCACCACCGAAAACCCGCGGTTGGAAAGCCGCGTGGTCAGCCGCGACACCATCGCGCGGGTGTTACAGAAAACGATAGCATTTGGGGCTTCGTAATACCTCAGTGCATTGATGATCGCGTTATCCCCGTCCCGCGGCGCCACCATCATCGCACGATATTCGATATCAGCATGTTGGGTTTTCTCGCTGACCGTGCTCACCCGCTCGGCATCGCGCTGATAGCGCGTTGCCAGGCTAGCAATGGCGCGCGGGACTGTAGCCGAGAACAGCAACGTTTGCCGCTCCGCCGGGGTTTCATCCAGGATGAACTCAAGATCCTCGCGAAATCCAAGGTCCAGCATTTCATCGGCTTCGTCCAGAACCACAGCCCGGATCGCGGTCAGATCAATGGAACCACGCATGATATGATCGCGCAGGCGACCCGGCGTTGCGACAACAATATGCGCCCCACGCGCCAGAGCCCGGCGTTCATCACGCATATCCATGCCACCAACACACGAGGCCAGAAACGCACCAGCATCCGAGTACAGCCAGCTCAGCTCGCGCTTGACCTGCATGGCCAGTTCCCGCGTTGGCGCAACCACCAAAGCCAACGGCGCGCCGGACGCCCCGAACGTCTCATCTTCGCCCAGCAACTGTGGTGCGATCGCCAACCCGAACCCGATGGTTTTTCCCGATCCGGTTTGCGCCGACACCAACATATCGCGCCCTTCCAGCTCGGGCTGTGTCACGGCCTGCTGGACTTGTGTCAAAGTATCGTAACCCTTGCGGGCAAGCGCATCTGCGATGGTCTGTTTCACGGTGGTGTTCTTTGTATCAGCCGGGGGATACGTGCCTTGCGGTATTGCAATCAGCGCATCTTCCAAGGTTAAAGACCGCCTCTTAACGGGAGTCGCTGGCAATGTATAGCCGTGTCTTTTGTGGTGACCGAAGTAAAAAACCGCCGGTCACGTAGGTATCTTTTGATGAACTTGTCTGCAGTTTCAGCCAACTGTCAAAAGCCGATGCGAAACCAATACTTTACCAGATAAAGTGGTGCCCGGGGGCGGAATCGAACCACCGACACGAGGATTTTCAATCAGTCTGGGAATCCCCACATCCCGCCACAAGTTGCCTCATCCAACCACATTAACTCGTTGACCTTGTTGGATATCTCGCCTGCATACCGCCACATCAGGTCAAATGACGCCACACCCAACCACACGGGTGGCTGTCACCCATAAGCTACCCTAACTTAGTATCCATGCCGCTCAATCGGTTGTGCCTTGAAGCCGAATCAATCTGCCGGTTTGACCGTTGAGACATTCACCCAGAGAGAGCCAGCCAGGCGATTAGCGTCAGCAATAGCACCACCATGAAGAATGTCGCCAACAACATGAACGAATGAATTGCGTTTGCGACGGCAGGATGGAGAAGCAAGAGCATTCCACCTAAGATCAAGACAAATAGAGCGAGAAAGGACCACATCACATGTTTGCCTGGTTAGACTGTTTTGTTACCTCACTAAGAGGCAAGTCAGTGTGTCGCGCTGTTTGATCTCCAGCACGGACAAGTAGTTCGATTAAGGGGCACAGGTTGTTATCGGCATTTATTTATTCGTTCCAGATGCCAGCGCATGCCAGTTGGCCATCTCACCACCAAAGGAATTCCACCATTCACGAAGGTCGTTGATAGCCCGCAATCCCTCACGGACCGCATCAATTTGGGGAGCGAAAGAGGCCTGCGTATCCAAACGCGGCGTATCTATGACAATTCCCAAAGATTGCCCTGCAGGACGAAGATACGCCCCAAGCGCTTTCAGAGAATCTGGTGCCGGAGCGCGTGCAGCGAGAGTTCCCCATCCGCCTAGCATCAGCTTCGCTGACGCCGAGGGTGCGTTCATGTCACGGGTCTGAACCGACACGCGTGGCCTGGGAATGCCAGCGTAATCGCGTAGCATCGCCTTCGAGACAAAATAGATCGTCCGGGATCCAGTGGGTCGAACACCGTTTCCGTTGGGGTTGTGCTTGATCACTACTTCCGGGAAATGCTGGCGAGCAAATTCCTCGTACTCGGCGAAAAAGGCGGCGCTTGCGCTGTTTGGCTCCGGGTCGTACGGGGTTTCCGCCTGAGCTATGGCAGCATCAAGAAGGGCGAGATCAGGACCAGTCAGTGCTGGCCGGAGACTCTCGTAACTCACTTGATGATCGAAGGCCGTCGTATGGCGACTTCCCCGAAGATAAATCTCCGGTGCCAGTAATACGGACGCCGCGCGCACTCCTGACGCGATAAGCGTTGAGACACTTGCACGATACCGCTCTGGCTGTGCATCACCGGAGCGGGTAACACTGTATCCGGCATCAATCTTGTTCTCGACCAAGAGGATTGAGCCGTCGGCATGTGTGATCTCAAGATCGGTGCTTCCGCCATGATCGGAAGAGCGATGCTGGGTCTGGGTGGACAACGCAATTATGCTATTCGTTGTGCTTTCACCAACGACTGTAAGGAAAGTCCTAGCAAAACCCGGGTTGTTCTTAAGTGCGCGAGCAAACAACGCGTCGGTTTGACGTTCGTAAATGCGAGTCATTTTTGAGTATCCTTTGCTTCAGAACCGCTTTTCCATCGACGCAATAGAGCGTTGCTATTGCGCTCACGGGCAGCGTGCCAATCCGCCTGCAAGCGCGAAGTCTGCTCCTGCAAAAGGTCAATCTTCTCTTGAAGAGCTTCTTTGATGAGGCCGTTGTGCAGGCAGCACTCAATCCAGGTTGCGTTGCTGCGATCGGGGAAATTGAGTTCGTACAAAGGCGGCAAATTTCTTGCCCATACAGTATCGAACTTTGCTGTGGCAAGGTTATGAGAGGGAGCCCAAGGGCAAGATGCTATGAGCTGATTTGCTCTCTTCGACACATTCGTAACTGCCCAATCTTGAGTTAGCCAGTAGCGGAGATATGGCGCGGAAGCTGGAGTGTATGACAAAAGGAACGGGTCCGACAATTCAGCGCCCGGGGCGCAAACCGGGTCGTAATCGAATACCCAACTCGGAGCTCTTTCAATCTCATCGGTAACTTTTATGCTGCCGTCACTATTGGATGGGATCGTTACCCGCCAGAAATCGCCATTCCTCGAACGAATGTGAGGAAAAACAGGCCCGCCATCATCAGCACGGGCGGTAGGTAAAGCACGTTCAAGGGCGAGATCGTAACCGCCAATGACGTGGTGCGTACCTCCGAATTCATGGGCGTCATCAAAGCGGACTTCTACACGGGGACGCGACTCGAACGCTCCCATAAAACCACGCCGGCCATCCGGCACAATGCAGAGCCTGATTTCGCGAATCCAGTATAACTCGCCGGATACAGCTTTTTTCCCTGGCGCATCCTCGGGGATATTGTAGTGCCGCTTACCGCCCATTTCTCCGGTGACCCCGGCTCCCGGACATAGGTATTTTCCACTGGCTAGATGATCTCCATCAAGGGGGCGTAGCAAAGCTTCAGGAGCCAAATGAAAAACTTCGGGCCTTGCGAAAAGATAGGGCACGTTCAGAAATGGAACTGATGGGAATGGAAACATCGTTTCCGGCTCTCCGCATTCGCCGAACATATAGCCCAATAGTTCCTCAACGCTTTCCATATTGGAGTTTTCGGTTGCCACGAGCTGGTCGCTAAACATTTCCCATTCACAACTCATGCGTTGAATGGCATCGAACGTGTCCCCCAAACGGTTACTGTCACCAAGATCCGAGCAAAGGGCCTTGACCAGAATTGCCAGCGTCTCTGACGGACGATCATCGGGAGGCGCCACACCGGCCTGCCTAGTTTTACGTGACCAGAGCGACAACTCGCGCAACATTGCAAGCTTCCAATCATCCGGGTCCGTTCCACAATGCTCAGCAGCAACGGTTATGCCCACTAAATAGGGCTCTAATGCTTTCTGAGGCGTACTCTTCTTTTCGTACTTTTTCATCAGATCCTGAGTTGCTGGATCCTCGCTATTCCGAAGAGTCCAATTGCTCAAACGAAATTCTCGCCGATTGGAATGGTTTCTCTGCAAGCGGGCACAGACGGTGTCTTGAAATTCTTCCTTTCTCATACCCTCTTTCTTGGCTGTCTTCCAAGCACGCGTTAGGTGAAATGCTGCCTTCAACCTGTCGCGTGGCCCAAGCTTAATGCCCGAGTGAACAGCTTCATGATGCAAGGTGTTGAGACGCTCGACATCGGCTTCGCGCTGTAACAGCCTGCGCCGTTCTTTATCCAGTTCTTCCATAGAAACCTCTCAATACTGCGATCTGTAACGCCGACCACTAGGGCCATCATGCACGGGCATTACGGTTACGATCTGCGCGGCGCTATCACTCCAGATAAGCGCATATCGACCAAGCCGATCGTCGATGTTTAGTGCCGCCGCACGCCGACGACTGACACGCAAGAGTCGGCAGTTTCCTCCAATCGGCTTATCAACATCCGCGTATGTAAGAAGCGCGTTCATAAAGCGCTTTGTAATGCCACGCTGGGCTGACCGCCGGTTGCTATGTTCCGAGTGTCTCATCGGGTCCTCCGTATCAATTGATCGAAAGATGCCCTGTTCCAGGCGACAGTTCGAGACAGAATCTGACTTCTGTCATTTTTTTTTCAGTATATTTGGTAAACCTTTTTCTGTATTTTTTTCTGCATTATTTTCACAGGACACCGCTGATCCAGTAATGCAGGTAACTTTACGACGAGGTGCAATGCTTAGACGACGGTGGTTCCACCTAGGTCCGCTCAATGGATCTGCGGTGTTAAGCGGTGGTAACTTCCCTGCCCCAAGAAACGGAACGCAACATATACGGCATGGGCGAAAACTCAGCGCATCAACAAGCAATGGAGCCACGCGGTTAGACAGCAACAAGCCGTCACATCACGCCGCCACACTCAACCATGCGGGTGGCTGTCACCCATAAGCTACCCTAACTTAGTATCCATGCCGCTCAATCGGTTGTGCCTTGAAGCCGAATCAATCTGCCGGATTGATCCGTTGGAAAGATAGCTGGATCGCGATCAATCTAAACTCTCGTACGATTACGACGCCCGCCTGAAAACGCATCAAGTAAACATCGGAAATCGATAATCGATAGGGACCTAGCTTAACTTGACCTAGAAACGCATTACCATCGAAGCCCCATATTCTCGAGCCGCGCAGCACCCAACAGACGGCGAATTTCGCTTGCTGTGCCTGCTTTCAAGACGAACTGCTCATTTTCCGGAGAGCTCGCCGATATTAATTTGACAGCGCCAATGCCACAGAAGTTTCGACACACGCCATTTTCCAACACCGCTTCGATACCGGCATAAACAAACCGGCGCGGAATTCTTGCCCCTTCAATGAGCGGAATATCCTCACACATTGCTGAAGCAACGAGCGCGCCAGCGGAGCGCCTCTTGAAGGCCGTCGGCTGCGTGCCAGTGCTACTTGGCTTTAGGCTTCTTTTGAAACGTGACATTGGCTTGACCGGAGTACTCTCAACGGAGGTGATGGTGCTAAAAAACTCATTTAGGGCACAAGTATGATGGTCCTTCGAGGCACCCGAAAGAGTGGCCGTGTGACGCTCAAGCGAAGTTGGCGCGGGCCCATCCCCCAGGCCACCTGCAAGGTTAGTCAGCTGCCCTCCTTCATGGATACGACCATGGTGTCGAATAAGCTCAGTCTCACGGTGAAGCGCCGCGCCATCCGTCCTATGAACGCTATCAATTCCGTAAGTCACCTTCTTTCCCTCAGAATAGATGCTGCGGATCGCACGTCGCTTGAGAGGGTTCATCTCGTCTTCACCCCGTCCGCTCAACGCTTCGGGCACGTGAGCGAAGATACGCGGCCCTTTTCCCTTGCCAACGTAGAAGGGTGAGCGGTCGGGACGCATTAATACATAGACATAGTAGTCATCAGTGAAGTCGCGCAAAAACGAGCGGGTCTCAGACTCAGTGCCCAAAAATAATAGCTCTGAACTCCTCATCATATCTCTCTTCCGCCCGAATTAGTGTCGGTGAAACTCTTTCCTTTTGGTCTTTGCCAGCTTGCGCGCACCTCGCTTTCAGCGACTTGGATTCGCTCTCGCAATGCCTGCCGGTAGCGCTCAAACGCATCGGTCGTAGCAATGCATTGCTGTCTCAACGCCGACTCAAGCCGTCCATCCATAATGGCGCTGTAAACACTGTCGGCGGCCGAATTGGGCTCGAAGCGAGATGGTTGTTCAGGCAGATCATCCGGCCTTTTCCAAGTCGCTGGAGTGACGTCGATACCGGTGGCAACGCCGCTCAAGACCTCTCTGAGAATTGCGGGGCTAACTTCGTACCAGTTGAAATACGCGTGGTCTGTATCTGCTCGATATTCAGCGGTTTCATACGCCATCTGAAGCGATGGGCACTTAATGAGCTTCACCACCTCGTCATCAAGCACGAGCTTCGGTGATCGATCTGCTCCATCAGCAAACGGATTCTCGAACGTCACACGCTGTCCTGGTTCTCCTTCAATAAGCCCCTCAAAAATGGATCTGAACTCAATGAGTGGACCAATTTTCTTACCACCAGCGAGCGGCCCCAAAGCGAGACGGATGTCGAGATAGACTTCAAAAGTCATCGCAAAGCTATCTCCATACTCAGTTTGCACCTCATCAACGAAAGGCTCTGCGATTGACATCCTTGCTACGCTTAATGAAGGAACTGCCGGCGCTTCGCCTCTATAGATGGGATTTCCAACAAGGCCCGACTCAATCCCGTAGCCATCTGACACCCAGAAACCTGTGTCGAACCGACCGTCATCGACATTATACCGTACCTGTATCTTGTTTAGATCGCGGTAATATGCTTCTAGGCCAGTGTCGAAGACAACTGCGGCCGACATGCTCTGAATGAGGTCAGCGAGCACCTCCCAGCGCTCGGTGTCCCAATCGGGAACGGGCGCCGCAATCGATCCGAAACTGCAACCTTCGAAGAGTCGAGCGAGGATCATCTCCTCGGTCGCACTGGAAAGGTTAGCTACGGCTTTCGCCAGATCGAAGTACTTGTCCGGTTTCTTGGCGACGTCTCGCTTGCGCTTGTCATTGGCGTTTTCCGGGAGCCGGTACGTGTACAGTCGCTTGCTGGAGTCGGTGCTGTTGTTTCCTCCAAGGCCAACCTCTCGCGCGACGACTGCTGGAGAAATGCCTTCTTCATTTTTCAGCTCTTCGAGCAACTGATCAAATTGACGAGCGACACGTTGTTGATCCGCCCAGCTAAAGATCGCACCTGCCTTCAAGGCATCCTTGAGACGTCCAGCCTTCTGCACTTCTGGCTTAGGTTGATTGCGCGCGCGCCGCTTTCCCTGAGTTTCAGAGAGTTCAATGATATTGCTCATGACTTCCTCCAATTCGGACGTTGGCACCTGCTGCGACGCCCTTGCTCATGGTAGATCGTGACTACGCTGCTGTGACGATCGCTCCAGATAGCAACCAAATTTCTGACGCGGTCGATTTCCTGGGGAGGAACCCCTTCCCGGAGCAAGCGGTCGATGCCCTGACGGCTGATGCTCAAACGCCGGCAATCGTCCCGAACCAACCGGTCCTTGTCATAGTACTTCATAAGAATTCCAACGGCTTTTGATCGGACACCACGCTGTCGACAACGGCGGTCCGCGTGACGAGACATTCTGATTGATTGGGTCATGGTGGCTCTCCTTTTCGCAACCCAATATTAGCTCACGTGTGTTCCCAAGCATTCTCAAAAAAGGAATTCTTGTCAAAACTTTTAGGAATTTTACTTTCCTATATTTAGGAATAATTGAAAGCTAGTTTTAGAAATTTTCGATGGAACGTGTCATATCGCGCATCCCAAGATGTCACGGCAATCGCCGAAGACTCTTTCCATGCCGAGAATCAAGTGGGCGCTGCTCCAAGCTTGAATGAGCTTCCGCTAGTTATCTGCGCACGTTTTTTCCTCGACGGCCCTCCACATACCGCCACAACACACCACATCTGCGCCGAAGACAACCTACTGTTTTTGTGTAATATTCTTGCTTGATACCCATGAGATCAGATGTCTGTCAGATTATATGTCTTGTATGAAAAAGAAGCTCACATCCCGCTACGTCGACACCGTGACCGCACCTGGCCCGAAGCGTCTTGAAGTATACGACCAGACGCTATCTGGGTTTGGCCTGCGCGTGTCTCCAGCCGGTCGCAAAACATGGTTCTGCTCAACGCGGGTCGACCGTCGTGTCCGACGGTTAACGATCGGCACCTACCCTGCCCTGTCACTCGCTGATGCCCGTCAGAAAGCCCAAGAGCAACTGCGCAACGCACAGCTTGGCCTCGGACCAACAACGCAAGCAGACACGTTGGGTGACGTGGTTCCGCAGTTCGTCGAGCTTTACGCAAAGCCACGCAACCGAGGCTGGCGCACCCAAGAGCGATTGTTGATGCACCATTGGAAGCCCCTGTTTGATACCCCCATCGACCAGATCAAGCGGGCTGATGCCGTGCGTGTTCTTGACGGCATTGTCGCCAGCGCATCGACCGGCTCGGCGAACAACGCAATGGCCGTGTTCAAGAAGCTCATGAACTGGTGTGTCGATCGCGGCATGATTGACGCCAATCCGATCGCGGGATTGAAGACACCGCGAAAACCCGTCGCTCGTGACCGCGTTTTGTCCGACCGCGAACTTGAGGCTGTTTGGAACGCTGCCGACAAAGATGCTTATCCATTCGGTCCACTCGTGCATGTTCTCATCCTGACTGCTCAACGCCGGGCGGAGGTTGGCGAGATGCGGTGGTCAGAGATCGATTTCGACACCGCAACTTGGACGATCCCCGCTGAACGCGCCAAGAACGGCATCACGCACGACGTGCCACTGCCGCCCGCAGTCCTCGACATCCTTCATAGCTTGCCGCGATTTGTAGGTTCCGACTTTGTGTTCACCACAACAGGCACAACGCCTGTCTCTGGCTTTGGCCGCCTGAAAGAACGCATAGACGGCGAAGTTGGGTTCGGTGATTGGTGGTTTCACGATCTGCGCCGCACCGCAGCCTCAGGCATGGCACGCATCGGCATCGCCCCGCATGTGATCGAAAAAGTGCTCAACCACAAAACTGGTGTCATCTCTGGTGTCGCCGCTGTCTATAACCGTTATTCTTATGCCGACGAAAAGCGCGAGGCATTAGAGCAATGGGCGACACAGATCAAAGCGATCAAAGCAACGAAGTCTTCTCAGTCGTTCGCACCCAAGATCTTCTCGAAACACTACGCGTAACTGCGTCTTCGGAAGTCTTTGATGCCTTCCGCAATGAACTCAATGAGCATGCTTCGCGCTGGCAACGCATAATTCGAACGACACCACTTCCCCTTCCAGGGTCACCATTCGATGCCACGACGAGCCAGCGCATTATTTGGCTGGAACGGAATGTGATCAATCCCGGTGACAAACTGCTCAATGCACTTAGAGAGGAAAACTACGCGTATTTTTCTCCATGGACTGCAGAGCACGAAATTGGCCTGCCTCCAGTTGAAGGTGCGCTCATAGAGCAAAATCAGCGCCTTTTAGAATATGCCAAGGAACTTCACTCCTGGCTCAAGTACTACCAGAACGAACGGGAAGGGCTTTACTCAGAGCTGAAGTACGAAATCGTCGGTGAGATCATTGATCTAGTTAGACATCACTTTCCCACAAAAAAACTCTCCCGAGGCACTTTCGTTCCCAAACATGGACAAGGTGGGGATACCGTGCAGTTTTTGCGCGATACCTATTTTGACTGTCCGTCTTCAGAGTTTTTCGGAGAGCTGAGGCGTTTTCGTAACGGAGGCTCTGGTTCGATTTCTGTTTGAGTT